>JALEGO010000610.1 GCA_022763165.1 Flavobacteriales bacterium | reverse complement strand
TTCAGATGAACCCACACTTCTTTTTCAATGCTTTAAATACTATTGGAGGCTTCATCAGTAAAAGTGATAGTAAAAAGGCAAAATTTTATATCTCAAAATTTGCAAAACTAATGAGTGTGACGCTTGAGAATTCTTTGGATGATTTGGTGACAATAGAAGATGAAATGAAGCTCGTAGAAAACTATCTGCATCTAGAGCAAATGCGTGAGAATTTTGAATTCGAAATCAGCATAAAAGAAGACCTAAAAGACAGACTCATTCCATCGCTAATTCTTCAACCAATCGTAGAAAATTCTATAAAGCATGGTTTCATTGACTTAGATTTTAAAGGTAGAATAGAAGTATATGCAGATAAAGATGCATTGGGAAACATGATTGTAAAAATTCTTGATAATGGTCATGGAAATGATAAATCCACCAATAGTCAGCATACATCTGTCTCTTCTAGCTTAACTCAAGAAAGGTTGCGCCTACTCTGCAATGATAGAGCAGAATATAGGATGAGTTTTCCCAAAGAAGGAGGCACCATAGTTGAATTGAAAATACCCAACTTGAATTGATCAATTTGTTCAGAAATGTGAAGATTTAAACCGAACTCAGGTTATTATGATGTAGGATTTAATTGAATCATTATCTTTGGATCAGTAAAAGAAAATGTTCGATGATGGACTTAGAAAAGATACAAGCACTCATAAAGTTTGTTGCAAAGTCTGGTGTTACTGAAGTAGAACTTGAAACGGAAGAATTCAAGATCAATATAAAAACTCCTTCAAAAAAGAAACCTGGTGAGTCAACTGAACCCGCCATTATTTCGGCTCCAATTCAGACTGTTGCTGCTGTTCAACCTATTCAACCTGTGCAACCTGTACAGGCTGTTCAGCCAGTTGCAGCACCTGTAGAGCAAGCTGAAGCCAAAGAAAAAGCGCCTGCACAAGAAACAAAAGCGGATTCAAATAATTATATAGAAGTCAAATCTCCAATGATTGGTACGTTTTACAGATCCGCATCTCCGGAGAAACCGCCTTTTGTTAATGTTGGTGATAACATAAGTGTCGGACAAACAATATGTATTGTTGAGGCGATGAAATTATTCAATGAAATTGAATCAGAAGTAAGCGGTAAAATCGTCAAAGTTTTAGTTGATGATTCCACGCCTATCGAGTATGATCAGCCACTTTTCTTAGTGGAGCCAGCTTAAATTTCAGGAATGTTTAAGAAAATATTGATCGCAAATAGAGGCGAAATTGCCCTAAGGGTGATTCGTACTTGTAAGGAAATGAATATATCAACTGTTGCAGTTTATTCTACAGCAGACAAAGATAGCCTTCACGTTCGTTTTGCAGATGAAGCCGTTTGTATTGGTCCCCCACAGAGTAGTGATTCTTACTTAAGTATCCCGCGGCTCATGGCTGCCACTGAGATCACCAATGCAGATGCAATTCATCCTGGTTATGGATTCCTTTCAGAAAATGCTAAATTCTCTAGTGTCTGTCAGGAAAATGAGATAAAATTTATCGGAGCATCTCCTGACATGATCAACGCCATGGGCGATAAAGCCTCTGCAAAAAAGACCATGAAAAAAGCTGGGGTTCCTACCATCCCTGGATCTGAAGGTTTACTAGAGAGTGTAGATGAAGGCAAAAAAATAGCAAAAAAAATTGGTTATCCAGTAATTCTAAAAGCCACTGCAGGTGGTGGAGGCCGTGGAATGCGCATTGTTCACACTGAAGATGAATTGGAACCAGCATGGGATTCTGCTACAAAAGAGGCAGGAGCTGCTTTTGGTAATGATGGTATGTATCTTGAGAAATTCATTGAAGAGCCTAGACATATCGAGATTCAAATTGCTGGTGACAGGAGAGGTATTGCATGTCATTTATCTGAGAGAGATTGCTCGATACAAAGACGTCATCAAAAACTTGTAGAGGAAACTCCATCGCCCTTCATGAGTGATGAACTCAGAGAAAAGATGGGTGAAGCTGCGATAAAAGCCGCAGAAGCCATTAAGTACGAAGGTGTAGGTACTGTGGAGTTTCTTGTGGACAAAAATAGAGACTTCTACTTCATGGAGATGAATACCAGAATCCAAGTAGAACATACTATTACTGAAGAAGTCATTAATTACGACTTGATCAAAGAACAAATTAAACTTGCCGCAGGTGATGTTGTGTCGGGAGAAAATTATTTTCCAAAACTACATGCTATTCAATGTAGAATCAACGCGGAAGATCCTTTAATGGATTTTAGACCATCTCCTGGAAGAATTACTGACTATAACGTGCCTGGTGGTCATGGTATCCGAGTAGATTCACATGCGTATGCGGGATATACTATTCCTCCCAATTATGATTCCATGATTTCTAAGCTTATTACTGTCGCTCAAACTCGAGAGGAAGCTATTACAAAAATGGAACGTGCCTTAGGTGAGTATGTTATTGACGGGATCAAGACTACAATTCCATTTCATCAAGCTCTTATGAAAAATGAAGAGTTCAGAAAGGGAAATTTTACAACTAAATTTTTGGAAGACTTCGATATGGATGCTGCAAAAGCATTTGTATAAAGCAATAAAAATCCAAATTTCAGTCTAACAACCCTTTAATTCAACCGTTTGTCATAATTATCAAGCGAAATTTATTATTCTTTCCGGTTTATAAACCTTGCTTTTATACCTTTGATCAAGAAGCACAATGTCGATTTTGAGTGATATACAATCTCCGATCAAAGAGGAGATGAAAGGTTTTGAGGAAAAATTTCGATCCTCAATGACCAGTCGCGTTCCACTTCTCAATAAAATCACACATTATATTGTCAAAAGGAAGGGGAAACAAATGCGCCCAATGTTTGTATTCCTAAGTGCGAGAATGTTTGGTAAGCCCAGTGAATCTACTTTTACAGCAGCTAATTTAATCGAGTTACTTCACACAGCCACTTTGGTTCATGATGATGTCGTTGATGACGCATATGAACGTAGAGGTTTCTTTTCTTTAAACGCGCTTTGGAAAAACAAAATTGCCGTTTTAGTTGGAGACTACCTCTTATCAAAAGGATTAATGCTTTCAATTGACAGTGGTGAATTTAAACTCTTACAAATTGTTTCCAATGCCGTAAAGGAGATGAGCGAAGGAGAGTTGTTGCAAATTGAAAAAGCTCGAAAACTTGACATTACAGAAGAAGTTTATTTTGACATTATTCGGCAAAAAACGGCAGTGCTCATTGCTTCATGCTGTGCGAGCGGTGCTAGTTCTATGAAACAATCAGATGATACCATAGAAAAAATGCGCTTATTCGGTGAAAAAGTCGGTATTGCGTTTCAAATCAAGGATGATCTATTCGACTATGGGCTTGGAGGAAAAATCGGAAAACCAACTGGTATTGACATCAAGGAAAAAAAGTTGACCCTCCCACTTATCTATACTTTGAACAACTGTAAGAAAAACATCAAAAAGAGCATTATCAATACCGTTAAAAATCATAATGAAGATAAGGAAAAAGTCAATGAAGTAATTGATCATGTATTTGAACATGGGGGCATTGATTATGCCAGTCAAATCATGAAAAATTATGCAGACGAAGCGCTCCAGCTTTTACAAGAATTTCCTGATAGTGAGGCTAAAAATAAGTTGCATAAACTTGTAACCTATACCATTGAAAGAGAAAAATAATCCATCAATCCTGCCTAAGTCCATAACTTTAAAAGCCCAAAAAGAAAAAAGTATAGGTCGTAAACACCCTTGGATTTTTTCCGGTGCTATTGCCAGAGCTAAAAATGTACAAGCTGGGGATCTTGTTCAGGTCTTCTCTAGCAAGAATAAGTTTTTAGCTAATGGAATGTATCAAGGCGGTTCAATCGCTGTTAAAATTCTAACTTTTGAGGATATCCCTATAGACCAATCTTTTTTTTCCAAAAGAATCCGTGAGGCTTTTGATCATCGAATGAGTTTTTCGCTGATCAGTAAAAATACAAATGCATACCGGCTTGTTCATGGTGAATCAGATGGCTTAGCGGGTTTGATAATAGATCTTTATAATGATACTGCTGTTATTCAACCTCATGCTGCCGGGTATGAGCCCTACTTTGATGATATTGCAAAGGCTCTGACGGAAATAGACCCAATATCTCACGTCTATCTTAAATCTTCTGATAGCAATCTGTCAAGATTCATTGGACCGAAAAGGAATACAACAATTGAAATTTTGGAGAATGGAAAGACCTTTTTGGTAGACCTTGAGGAAGGTCAAAAAACCGGATTCTTTTTGGACCAAAGAGAAAACAGATCGATTATAGGAAACTATGCCTCTGGGAAAAGTGTTCTTAATACTTGCAGCTATTCTGGTGGGTTCAGCATCTATGCACTCGTTGAAGGGGCAAAAAAGGTGCATTCAGTGGATGTTTCTCAAAGGGCTATGGCTTTGTTAGAAAAGAATCTAAAACTGAACTCTTTTAATGGAAAACACGAAAGTATTCAAATGGATGTTTTTAAGTATTTAGAAACTACCAATCTCTCAGATTTTGACATTGTAATTTTAGACCCTCCTGCCTTTGCAAAAAGAAGAAGCGCAAAACACCAAGCCATTAAAGGGTATACACGCCTGAATGCAACAGCAATGAAAACAATGAAAAAAGGAAGCCTTCTCATTTCATTTTCATGTTCACAAGTCGTTAACAGGGAGGCTTTCAGAGGAGCAATTACTGCTGCAGCTTTTCAAGAAAAGAGAAGTATTAAAATCATCCAACAACTTTTCCAGCCCTTTGATCACCCTGTAAGTCTAAACTATCCAGAAGGCGAATACCTCAAAGGATATATTCTAAGCATTGATTGAAGATCTATCGAACACATCTGCAGTTAATCGAAGTTGAATTGTAAAGACCGCCCCCCCAAATCCCATTATTCTCGTTAAAAATAACCCATCTTTGGATCGCTGAGGACTCAGTTACTCGAGCATCATAAGGAGAGCTGGTCCAAGTATTATTCAACCAAGAGCCATCTGGTGGGTCAAAAACACCTGAAGCATAAAATACAGCTTCATCAAACGTTGCCATCCTCCAATCTGTGAACCCAGATTCCGACAAGTTCCTACAATTCTCCCTGCAAGTTGACCAGTTCACACTTGTCCATTCAGTATTGCTTATTGATGAAATACAATCAGCACAGCCAGAGGAACCACCACCATTTGTTGTTACATCTCCCCACCCTGGAGAAGCTCCCGCCCCATTCGAAATCAAAACTTGTCCACTATTTCCTGGCCCATTGTCTGGCGATGGAATTGAAACCCATTTAGTACCATTCCAAAAATAGAATCCCGCTCCATTCCCACTTGTCATGGATGCATTGGTATTAAATACAATTAAGGCATCAGCCTCTGCACCACTTATTGTTGTAGCATCCGTAACACTGTTCAAACTAACCCTTGGAATAAGCAAACCTTTATCTGAAGCAGACAAATCCAAAATGGCTGATTCATTGGGTGCACTCCCATTAGTATTAATCCCAACATTCTGCCCATATATAATGACGGAATCTAAAAGAAAAAAACAAAAAAGTAAACAGTAATTCATGAGCCCAAACTTTCATCAAACCTATTGAAAACCGGCCCGTTCTTCAAGGGGTGGCCCTAAAAGTAACCCCCTCTCTCTTTAAAAAGAGGACAAAACGAGGACAAATTCAGAATACCCATGATTTCAAAGAAACTGCCATTAATTTCGACAAAATTTTAAAATCCAAACACGTGAAGACAAATAGCATTTTATTGATAGCATCTATGGTGGCTATCCTTGGTTGTACAAAAAGAAAAGAGATTGAAATAGACACCATTTCTTATTCGGATCGAAGCACATGTTCCAATGGTACAGTAACGTACGCACTTGACTTAGACATAAGAGACAAACATGATGAATTGAGACATGAACTGGTCATCATTGATTTTGGAGATGGTAAAGCTTTGATAGAAACAGATCAACTTGAATACACTTATTATTATGATAATCCAGGTGAGTATATTGTCAATGTGAGACTTGAAAATAAAAAGCACGAAGATGAAGACACCATTCATGTTCATATCCAGGAACCATCTTTAAACAGAGAAACGACCGGCTCTTTTACAACTCAAGCCAGATATACATATCATGATGAAGGCACCACTCAAACTACTGATACAAATGGCAACCTTGTTATTGGACCTCCATTTGAATATTTCACCGAAACCATCCAACTAAATCCACAGGTTGGGTCTTGCGATATCATCGAAATTGAGTCATTATTTTTAAACTATAACAAAATAGGCGCCCTGAAGAGCAAAATCACTTTAGATTTGACTAGCAACCTAAACAATGATCAATCAAAGCATTTTATCAATGACAGCTTGTTTTATTCGTTTGGCAGCTCCTTTGGTACAGACAAGAGTGATTTTGGCACGAACTCAGAGTGGTCAAATGGACAAACTGCGATGCAACATACAGTTGGAATAAAGCTCATCATTCTCAATGAAAAGAAAAACAATGAGCGTGTTTTTGAGTTCGAGTTTTTTAAATAGAATTGATTAACCTGTATTTTGAGAAAAGGAAAGTTTCTTCCTAGCACGATACTTTCCTTTTTTTGCTCCTTCTTCGGTTATATTCATGAGATCAGCTATCTCTTTATTGCTGAGTTTCAATTCCATTAGAACTACATACTTACAATCTGTTTTTGAGATGGACTCGTTTGAACTCAAAAGTTCAAGGACATTCAGTCCTATGAGTCTTTCAACATCAGCATAAAAGCTAATCCAATCTTGATCTTTTTTTAGCTTCTTCAACAATTCATTCTTGTTTAGATCTATTGAAGCATCATTCATCTTCCAAGCCTGCAATTCCCTTTGTAAAGTTTCGTTTTCTTGTTTGGATTTCACAAGATCCCTTTGATGACGCCTTTTTTCATTCCTCTTAGAGATGAAAAAGAATATTAAAAGAATAAGAATGATGATGAGTCCAACAACAAGATACAGCCTAATCCGATTCTTTGACTTTCCTAATCGTATTCTTGTTTCTTCTAACTTATCATCCAGACCAGATTTCTCGTATCTCAGTTTAATATTATCATGACGAGCAATGGACGCGTCTATTCGAAGTTGACTTTTAACGCCCAAAAGGCTGTCCTCATACCCATTCAATTTATTCGCATAATAGCTGTGTTTTAAACTATCATTAGTGCTATCCGCAATAGCCATGTGCAGTTGATATACCTCCTTTAGAATAGGAGTACGACCAGACGCTTTTGCCAGAATTGCACAGGAATCTGCGAATACTTCAGCTGTCAAGTAATTTTCTTGTTCCAATTCAATGTTTGTTAGGTACAAATAGGAGAAAGAAGCTGCATCAAGTTTATTTTGTGCTAAAGATTTCCCAAGCCCCGCTTTAGCATATTTCCGAGCATTAGTAAAATCCTTTTTATTGGCGTAAATACCACTGAGCAAATTGTCAATCTTATTTGATAAATAATCAATTTTACTCTCTTTCATAAGCTTTTCTGCTAGTAAGCAATACTTAAGTGCAGAGTCAGTTTGCCCTGAGTCATTGTAAGCATTGGATAGATTAAAATAGCAGGCAAATTTCTCCATGACATAGGCTTTTGGAAAATAGGGATGTTCTAGAACTTCATTATAGCCGTCTATTGCTTTTTCAAAATCTCTGAGGTAATAATTATTCAATGCAATTGAATGTAATACATGCAGTATTTTAGCTGTATCCTTTTGTGAATAGGCAAAAGTTGCATACTTCTCCAAATACTCCAGAGACAAATCATAAAGCCCAACCTTATTATAAAGGCCATCATACATCATGCATAAGTTTGGATAAAATTTAGAGAAGTCCTCCTTGCAAATGCTTACTTCGGCCTCCTTAAGAGAACTAAGTGCTTCTGTAAAGCTACCATTTAGCATTTCGTTATAGGCACGATTACAGAGCGCTCTGTACATCCAAGTCGAATCATGTATTTGAAGCGCTAACTGATAGGCATGATTTATTTTATGGTGATATTGGGGTTTATGGTCTGGTAAATAAGAATACCTGTTCAAAGCCTTGACTCTCAAAAGTGTGTCTTTAGTTCTTTGAAAAATAGAATCCGCTTTTTCCAGAGCATTTACTGCCAGGCGATCGTCTCCAACATAATAGACCTCATGAAATTTAGATAATCTTAAATAATGAAGCCCAATGAGCTGTTCGTCAATCTCAGAGAGCGCTTCCTGCTCAAGTTGCTTTAATATTTGAAATGCTTTTGCACTGTCTTTGGAAACAATTTGATAAAAATCTTCATCGAGATTTTGAGCAAATGTGACAAAAGCTAAATTAAATAGAATGGCTACAAGAGCATATCTCATAGAGTTCCCCTTAGCTCTTGCTCTCTTTCAATCGCTTCAAAAAGTGCTTTAAAATTTCCTTTACCAAACGATTTTGCGCCTTTTCTTTGAATGATTTCGAAAAACATAGTTGGTCGATCAACCACCGGCTTTGTAAAGATCTGTAGTAGATAACCTTCATCATCTCTATCGATCAAAATGCCAAGCTCTTTTAGTGGTGCAAGGTCCTCATCAATTTCACCAACTCGATCTAAAACGGTTTCATAATATGCTTCTGGTACATAAAGAAACTCAACACCTCTATCTCTCAGGGCTGTGACCGTTTCAATGATATTGTTCGTAGCAACAGCTATATGTTGTACCCCTGCTCCATTATAGAAGTCAATGTACTCTTCAATTTGAGACTTTTTACGTCCTTCTGCTGGCTCATTGATTGGGAACTTAATTCGACCGTTTCCATTGCTCATCACTTTACTCATAAGTGCAGTATACTCGGTAGAAATATCTTTATCGTCAAATGAAACCAATTGCGCGAATCCCATTACTTTAGCGTAGAAATCTACCCACTTATTCATTTCTCCCCAGCCTACATTTCCGACCATGTGATCGATATATCTCAAACCCACTTCAGAAGGGTTGTAATGAGATTCCCATTTTTTGTACCCTGGAAGGAATGGACCATTGTAGTTTTCTCGTTCTACAAATATGTGAATGGTTTCACCGTAGGTATGAATACCTGATCTGACCACGTGACCATGCCCATCTTCTTCTTTGATGGGTTCCATAAAAGACTTAGCTCCTCTTGAAGTGGTTTCTTCCCATGCTTTTGTCGCATCTGGAACCCATAATGCTACAACCTTCACACCATCACCATGCTCATTAATGTGTCTATTGATTGGCCCATCTTTCTCCATTGGTGTGGTGAGAACTAATCTGATTTTATCTTGTTGTAAAACATAACTGGTTCTATCTTTCACTCCTGTTTCGAGACCTGCGTAGGCCACACTTTGAAAACCAAATGCCGTTTTGTAAAAGTGAGCAGATTGCTTCGCATTACCTACGTATAATTCTACATAGTCAGTTCCTAATAATGGCAAAAAATCCTCTGCTTCAGGCATGATTTTTTCTAATCCGTAAGTCACGTTATCTGTTTGAGACATATCTATTATTTTTCTCCTGAAATTTTCAGGATGCTTTTACATTATTGTTTTGCGTCAGGGATGGCAGTGAAAATCCTTTGGTTTACGTTGGCTGCTTGTACTTCACTTCGACTTCGCTCAGTGCAAGCTGCTCAGCACTTCGCTATTGAGCCACATTGAGCTTGACGAAATGTGAGCAGTTTAACTGTTATTCCAAAGATTGCAACGGACAGCCCGCCCGGACGCTATAAAATTAATCATTCTAACCAGCTCTTCCAATACTTTCCATCATCGATATCCAAAGCCGCTTGGGTCAATTTGAGTGGCTTGAAAGTATCTACCATCACAGCCAACTCATCTGTGTCTTTTTGACCGATACTTCTTTCCATAGCACCTGGGTGGGGTCCATGGGGTATACCTGCAGGGTGTAAGGATATATGACCAGGACCGATATCGTTTCGACTCATGAAGTCGCCATCCACATAATACAGTACCTCATCAGAATCAATATTGCTATGATTATAAGGTGCTGGAATTGCTTCTGGGTGGTAATCGTATACCCTTGGGCAGAAAGAACAAACCACAAATGCCCCAGTTTCAAAAGTCTGATGTACGGGTGGTGGTTGATGTACCCTTCCAGTTATGGGTTCAAAATCATGTATAGAAAAGGCATATGGATAATTATAGCCATCCCAACCAATCACATCAAATGGATGCGTAGCATACACATACTCGTGAATCATTCCCTCTTTTTTGATCTTCACAATAAAGTCCCCCTTCTCATCATGCGTTTCAAGATTTTCTGGTCTTCTCAGATCTCTCTCACAAAACGGAGAATGTTCGAGCAGTTGCCCAAACCAGTTGCGGTATCTTTTAGGGGTGTATAATGGGTGATATGATTCGACAATGAAATGCCTGTTATCATCGCTATCAAATTCCAATTTGT
This sequence comes from Flavobacteriales bacterium, assembly GCA_022763165.1. Taxonomy (GTDB): domain Bacteria; phylum Bacteroidota; class Bacteroidia; order Flavobacteriales_G; family JALEGO01; genus JALEGO01. Next base: position 4,857 of record JALEGO010000610.1, on the reverse strand, counting down.
AAATCATGCCTCTGGGTATCAAAAGATAATCACCATACTTAAAATCAATATTACCCACAAAAGTCCTTAGTGTGCCAGTTCCTTTATGTATGAAGATCATTTCATCCGCATCCGCATTTTTGTAAAAATAATCTTCAGACTTGTTGGTTGGGGCGCTCAATTGAATCTGCAAGTCATTATTGACCATGATGGGAATCCTACTCTCTATATGGTCCATTACTTGAGGCGCTTTGAAACCATGCAAGCGATAAGACTTCATATTTTTCTCTACCGCTATTTCCGGTTCTACAGAATATGATCTCAAAATCTCCTTTACTTGAGTGGGTCTTTGACAGTGATACAACAAGGACGACATACCATCAAAACCCACTGTTCCAAAAAGCTGCTCATAATAGTAGCTCCCGTCAGGTTTTTTGAAAGTGGTATGTCTTTTATGTGGAATCTTTCCGAGTTTATGGTAGAAAGGCATAACTGAAATTTATCGCATAAAGGTACTCTGTTTACTGCTCTTTTCGGAGAAAACCAAGATGATTTTTATCATTTGTGTTCTTTTTCCAAATCCTTTGCATCATAGGTCAACAATGATTTTTAATATTCAGGATCTATTCATTAATTTGTATTGTGGCATTTTCGGATCAAGATATTTTCCTGAACATAAAGAATAATCCAAACCCGGACCTTTACATTAAACAGCTTTACGTTACAAACTGGAAAAAAATCAGATCTTATATACTGAAAAACAGTGGAAGTGAAGAAGAGGCAAAAGATGTTTTTCAAGATGCTATGATTATACTGGTTGAAAAAATCTATAGCAATCATATCACATTGAAAGCCAGCCTTGGAACTATTTTGTTTGGTATCTCCAAAAATCTATGGTTAAAATCTTTACGATCACAGAAAATCCAAAAGATTGAGCATACACTTGATGAACTCTCCAAAATTCCAGATGATTGGGATCAAAATGACCAAGAAACATTAGATATAGAATCTATTTTTTTTGAGTTAAAAGAGGATTGTCAGGAAATACTTAGGTTAAGTATTTATCAAAAAAGGAACATGAATGAAATCGCAAACATAATGCAGTTCAAAAACGAGCAAATTGCGCGAAATAAAAAAAGTAAGTGTCTTGGTTACCTAAGAAAGCTTATTGGAAAAACCTCTAATCCTTTGGTCAATGAACAGTGAAGAGACTGCAAATAAAGCTGTAATTGCACACAACCGTAGGCTGCTAAAAGAAAAGCTTGAGGGATTTCATCAAGAGATGGAGGAAAATGATGTGGGCCAATCAAATTCCGTTGTCAAATGGTGGGTAGCGGCTGCAGTTTTGGTTTTAATTGGAACCTCAATTTTTCTCTATCAAAACTCTGAACACAGCACGGATGCTTTATATGTTTCATACTATGAACCTTATGAAGCGATGACCACAAGGTCCTCGAATGGACTGTGGGACCAAGCCTTAAGCGCATATTCCGCGAAAGAATATGCAAAGGCTATTGAACTCTTTAACCGACTAGACTCTGTCTCTTACCTTTCTTCTTTCTATTTGGGAAATGCTTATTTGGCCAGTGACTATGAGGAAAAAGCCATTCAACAGTTTGAAATATCGAAAAAATTAAATCCAGCCTTTGAAAGCGAGGTCAATTGGTATTTGGCTTTGGTATATCTCAAATCCAATGATTTAGAAAAAACAAGACCGCTTCTTTCAAAAGTCATCTCAGCTGGAACATTTAAAAGTAAAGATGCCCAAAAACTTCTTCAGAAATTAGACGACATATGAGAATTTTTGTAGTCATTTTTCTAAGCCTTATTGCAGCGGTTACATCAAGTCAAAGTATTGATAAAAAGCTTTTAGAGCATTATAAAAACCATGAGTATGAGGCTACCTTCAAATATTCCGATAGCTTAGCAACCAAGCTCCTAAATGAAGCTGATACAGTGGCGTATATCTACCACAAACTCGTCAAAATTGCCAATGCAATGTACGCCTATAATACAGGCCTTATCAGAAAAGAATTGGACACTTTGAGAACATACACCAATATCATGCCTGACACCCTTAACATGGCTTATAAATTGTATGAGGCCACCTATCAATTTAGTGCCATGAACATTGATAGTACGGAGAAGATGATAGCTGAAGTCTATGACTTGCCTAAACCTGTAAGATATCAGAGTGGTTTTGAATTGTTAAGGGCAAACTGTCTTGAAAAAAGTGGTAACAGCAATGAGGCCCTTAGCTTCATGAGAAAAGCAATGTATCCTGAAATGGACCCCAGGGCAAAAGTGTCGGTTTTACATAACATTGCCAATTGCCATAAAGACATGGGAAATCCGGATTCCTCCCTTTACTATTTCAACAAATCCCTGGACGCATTTGATGAATACTATTATAAACCCAATATATTTAAAGCTGTGCTCTATGCCAATATTGGATTGATTTATAAGACCAAATCTGATTACCAAAAAGCACTTGAATATGTGCTCACAGCATACAACCTGTTAAAAGAATATGATAATATCACGTACAGTGTAACTTGTGTAATAAACCTTGCTTCCATTGAAGCCAAATTGCAAAATTATGAAAAGGCCATTGAATATAATCTAGGGGCCATTCCATTGATAGAAAAACACCTGGGGCCCAGCCTTCCATTAATTTTTGCATATAGAAACCTGGGCAGAGATTTGACGCAACTGCATCAAGCTGACTCTGCAATCAAAGTCTTAAAATTCGCGCTGAATTTGTTTGAAGTCTACAATATAAAGCATCCTTTAATGGAATCTGAAATAAATTCATTGATAGCCAAAGCATACTTCAGAGAAAAGGCTTCTTTCAATAATGCTAAGTCTTATTGGCTTAAAAGCTTAAAAACCTATGAAGATCAGCCTCAATTTCAACAAACACCTTATTATGCAGAAAGACTTAAAGAAATCGGGGAGCTTTATCTGGAAAACAATAAAATTGATGCTTCAATTTCATACTTCAAAAAATATATACAACAGATTTTCAATGAAACGAGGGATCCTCTTGAGCATATACCTGATAAATCTCACTTTGCGGCTCCAAATGCTGAAAGTGTAAGGCACATAAGCCTTTTTGCTCAAGCACTATATAAAAAGGGTCTTGAAGAAAAGAAGTATTTAAGCCTTTCTAAGAGATATTTGGAATTATCATTGGACGTTTGCTATGAAGAGTTTGATCCTAAAAACTCTGACCAATTGAATCATTTTCTAATTCAAGAAGCGAGCAATCTAATTCGGCTGAAAATTGATCTATTCGGTTATGAATACTCTTCAGAAGAGCTATATGAGGAAACTCAGAAAAGGAAATCTATTATGCTCTCTTATCATTTATCCAAAACGGTGACAGACTTACAAGAGCTTCCATTAAATCTAAGTCAAGAAATACAATATCTTACTGAAAGTCTTGATAGTTTGAAGGAATTACAAAAGAATCAAGGGGGTACTGCGGACTCAACGACTTCGGCAAACCTAGAGAAGCAAGTCGGCTCCTTTACCTTGCTACTAGAGCAAAAACAAAACCAGATAATAAAGGATTTTCCCTTGTTTAATAAGCTAAATCCAAACACACTCTACGTTCGTAACAAGTCATTACAAAACCTTCTTCAAAACAACAAGTTAATAGAATTCTCTATCACAGATAGTTCGGTCTATATCTTTTTAATTGACCAAAAGAATTTTACCGCAAAACATATTCCTAACGACTCCAATTTCAACGCTTTAGTAAGTAATTACCTGTTTTTCTTTGATGTAAAAAACATCCAAAACCCTGATTGGCAAAATCACAAAAAATACCAAGATGCAGCTTATAGGCTCTTTAAAACTTTGATTGGGGAAACACTTCTGCCAACGGATAGTTCAAAGCTGATTTTCGTAACCGATGGGATATTGAATTTTGTGCCTTTTGAATCGCTTGTACATCAAAAAATAGAACAACCGAAAAATTTTGCGTCTTTGAATTATTTGGTGAAATCTCACGTCATTAAATATGCATATGCTGCAAGACTAATTGACTCAAATAGTCCCAACAAAGGCGAACGGAAAGAGAGTGGGAAATACATAGGCTTTGCTCCAAGCTATGATGAAACAGCGGCAAATGATGCCCTAATAGCAATTCGATCCTTAAGAGATGACTTTGCTCCGCTAAAATATAATCAACAAGAAATAGAGATGTCCCAATCGATTTTAGGGGGTACAAGCAAATTGGGTAATCAAGCAAATGAAAGAGTTTTGAGAAGTAACCTATCGAAATATTCCATAATTCATTTAGCTACGCATACCTTCTTGGATGATGAGAACCCATTGAACTCAAAAATTGTTCTGAGCAATACCAGTGACTCCGTGTATGACGATTTACTTCACACCTATGAAGTTTACAATATGAACTTGCCTACAGAGCTTCTTATTTTAAGCTCATGTGAGTCAGGTTCGGGAATTATTAAGGAAGGTGAAGGGGTCATGAGCCTTTCAAGAGCCTTTGGTTACGCTGGATGCAGGAGTATCATCATGAACCTTTGGAAAGCTCACGATAAAAGTTCGTCTAAACTAATTCCAAAACTGCTGAGGAACCTCAAACAGGGCATGCATAAAGACAAGGCACTGCAAAAAGCAAAAATCGAATATCTATACGAATATGAGGAAGATGGCTTGGACCATCCTTTCTACTGGGGCCATTTGGTTATTCAGGGAGACACTTCTCCTATACCTATTCAGAGGAATTCATATTGGTATTTATTGCTTATAATTCCTCTTCTTTTGATAATATTTTTGGCTTTAAAGCGCTGATTATAATGATAATATGATTTTATTCAAATTCTAGTGGTTACATTTTCTCATGAT
>JALEGO010000609.1 GCA_022763165.1 Flavobacteriales bacterium | reverse complement strand
GCTGCCTTTACTTTCATCTTATTGCCTTTTTTTTCTAGCTCCACCCATATTACGGGAGGAGAAATATTCTATGATCATATAGGGGGGACAACCTACCTTATCCGTTTGGATTTTTACTTTGATTGTTCATCTGTGGTGAATATGCAGAATACCGTAAACATTAACTGCACTTCTCAAAATTGTGGCAGTCAAATTAACCTTCTCCTAAATCTTGAATCTGGATTTCCTCAACAAGTTCCTATGACCTGTTCTACAGTTCCAACCACATGCAATGGAGGTACATTTCCAGGTATCTTGCATTATCGGTACAGCGCTATTGTGGATCTCTTTTGCTCTGCTTCTGATTGGAATTTTTCGTACAATCAGTGTTGCAGAAATTCATCCATTACCAATTTGAACAATCCCGATGTTCAATCCATCATATTGGAATCAAGTTTAGATAATGTCTCAGTTCCCAATAATTTTTCATCTAGGGCATTGGCCTTTCCCTTTTTTCTTGTCTGCCAGGGTAGCTTAAGCCATTTGAACGCAGGAGCATTTGATCCTGATGGCGACTCACTCGTATATAGCTTTGTACAACCTCGCCAAAGTAGCACGACTACGGTAAATTACAACGCTGGTTATAATGTGAGTGCGCCTTTTGGAATTGGCCAAACCGCGACCATCAATTCTCAAACTGGTGATGTGACGATTCTCTGCACAAATCAAGAAGTAGTGGCACTTGGCATTGAAATCAAAGAATACCGAAATGGAGTTCATATTGCAAGTGTGTTCAGGGACATCCAAGTCACAGTTCTTCCTTGTGGCGCTAATACTAATCCCAGTATTTCCGGTTTTGGGGGACTTCCATATAGTGCTTTGACATCTGATACAACCATAATTGCAGGTGATACAATAGACCTGAGCGTTTTTGGAATGGATGCGGACATCGGTGATGTTCTAGAAATGAGTTGGAATGGTTTTCCATGGTCTACTGCAGCTTCATTTAACATAACAGGAAACAATACTACTAATCCCGTTGGGAGATTCAACTGGCCCACAACTTGCAACGATGCTTCATCATCACCATATTGTTTTGTGGTTAATCTTAAAGATGATTTTTGTCCTATCGAAGGAACGGAAAGAAGAACTTATTGTGTGAAGGTTGAGACTGCACCAGATATTCAATATTCTCATATTAACTCCATGTGTATTGAAGATACTCTTTTACAGCTTGCTCCCAATTACTCTGGAGGGCAGTGGCATGCGAGTTGTGGAATTTGTATTGATTCTTCAGGTTTCTTTAATGCAAACATTGCGGGTGCAGGTCAACATATATTAACCTATCAAATGACTTCTTCATGTACTACGTACTTTGATACAAGTACTGTGGAAGTTGTGGATATTGTGGTGGACACAATCATTTCTGATTGGCATTCATGTTTGGATTCTTGTAGTGGTGTGTTAAAAGTAAGTGCACACTCAACGGACACACAAAACTTGAACTATCACTGGAGCAACGGAACAACGAATTCCATTAATGACAGTCTTTGTGAGGGTCTTTATCATCTGCTTATAACGAACGGCCTTGGTTGTTCTTTTTATGACAGTTTAGAGATCTCACCACCAGATTCAATTTTGATTCACGCTGAACATGATCAGTATTTCTGTGAACCAGCTCAAACGCGAACCAGTATTGTCATAGATAAAGATAATGGAGACCCTTTGTACTATTATTGGAATGACAGTTTAGGAGCTCTAACGAACTTTTTTGAGTTTCAAAATGACACCATATTTGAAGTTTATGTAGTAGATCAAAAAAGCTGTACGTCAAATGTGGATACGGTAAGTATTTTTGTGAATAATCCCCAAGCCAATTTTTATATTCAGAATACTGAAGTGCCTACTTATAATGATTTGATTTATATATCAAATGAAAATAATAATGGCCTTGTTAATTGGTCTTGGTCAATGATCATGGAAAATGGAGTACAGCAAATTAGTTCTGATTCCAATTTAGTACTGGATTTAACAACTTTGGGAATCAATAGAAATATTGGATTGGAACAAGAAAAAGAAATCCATCTAATTGTTGTTGATTTTGCTGGTTGTGTTAATGATACAACCATTTCTATCAAATACTTAGATCAGGATGAATTGTTTATGCCAAATGCTTTTTCACCTGACGCTGATGGTTTAAACGACTCTTATGGTCCTGTATCTAAATACGAAATGAGTAGTTACACATTCTTTATCTACAATCGTTGGGGAGATCTTTTATTTCGATCAAATGATATTTCAGATAAGTGGGACGGCAGATTTCAAGGAGAAAAAATGAAACAAGGAAACTATCTCTGGAAGTTAGAATATACAATGCTCAACAAAGATGAACCTAAGACTAGAATTGGTGATGTTCGTCTATTGAGAAAAAGATAACGATTAACCTATCCACTCTTTTGGCCCAGGAAAGATGGTCAATTCATTTTTTACATATTCAATCAAATTTCATTCGACTTTACCGAAAACAAAATCCATCTTTCCTGGTGTCCAATTAAAACTGATGAATCAATTAAAAATTAGTGTTTGACAAACTCTTGAAACGTTTGCTTGGATTGTAGACCAATCAAATATGTTCCCTTTGATAATGCACTGACGTCAATAGTCATATTTGGCTTGACGTCAATAACTTTGATTTGTTGCCCAAGAGTGTTTTTAATGATAACTCTATCAGAACCATTCAGATCATTAGCGTTAAATCTAAGTTCTTCTTTACATGGATTAGGGTAAATCTCAAAAGAATCTTGTGTGTTGTTGCCCAAAACACTTGAATTTATCCCTTGCTCTACTAAAATGATCTTTACGTTTTCATTAACATTGATCTCAACTGATTGATTGGAAATAGATAATATGGTTTCTATTCCAAGAGTATCTTGATCAATAAGCTCAACTTGTTTGGCAGTTACTGGATTGTCAAGTTGTAATTGATAATTGCTGATTTGTGTATTATTATGTGTGGGAGCCCAAACGCAATATGCAACCGAATCGGGGTTGCTCAATGACTTAAATTTGTAAACATTCACATTTGGATTTCCAGAAGAAATGATTGTGTCAAAGGTCATGTTTTGAAGTCTTTCTCTAAATGCATAAAGATAGAAGTATGACACTTTTGGCTTATATCCAGTATAAGAATCTGAGGTCAATCCGCTTGTGTTAAACATTCCCGGTGATGCGGAAGTATCGCTTGTAGACCATACATCGGCTAGCATATACATCTGGGTTCTGTCTATTCCTGCCGCGACACAGGCAAGATAAGTTCTAATAATCCACATGGCTTGTACTTGCTCGTTGCTAAATGGGCCATATGGTTTACAACCAATAGGTGATAAGGTATCGGTATCATAACCAAATTCAGATATCCATATTTCAATTCCTGGAAGATACTTATCTCTGTAGTCCACAAGCTTTTTCAAGTCTTCATACAAATTATCTTCTTCTGGAGAGATTGGATATGAGGGACTTTGTCCCATAACTTGGCCTCCAATATTATTGCTGTAAAAATGATAATTTATAACATCAGCCGGGAAATCTCCATTTCTATGGTGATCACTCCAAAATTTCATTGCTTTTACAAAGTCAAGGTTTAAGCCTGCTATTCCTCCCATTACAACTTTAATATTTGGGTCAGCATTTTTTGCCCCTGCTAGGGTGCCCAATTGACTTTTATGACCATCATAGTCTGCGCTTAGCATTGCAGAATATTCATAGGGCTGGAACAACGCCTTTCTTCCTTTCCAATATTTATCTTGCTCATTCCAATCTTCAATGTAGTTGATATATCCCAATCCTGTTTTGGGTTGGTTGTCTGATCTTAATTTTAAGTTTCCAAGAGGAACTGTGTTTTGTCCATATCTTGCAACATATTGATAAAAATAGTCTGCCCGCTCAGCATAAGACATTGGATTCTCAGGATCTTCTCCGTTAAAAATTGGTTTGTTTTCAAGACTGTCCATGTTTCCCGCACCCACTATCCATAGTGGTGATGTTAATAGACACGGAACCACTTCAATGCCAGCTGCCGTTGCATTGGCATAGAAACTATCAATATCCCAACCTGTCACCCAACTTGGACTGAAGCCATATTGGTTATTCGGATAACCGGCATAAGTTGCTGAAGATGCTGAATCTCCACCTTCATCCCAAACCCACATATGATACTCTCTCAGGTGTTTTGCAACTGATAATCGACTTATTGGGTCTACATGAAATCCATTGATTCCAATAAAATCTCTCATAGGAGGTTGATTATGATTTTGAGGCTGGGCTTGATTGACAGTTCCTGTCTTTGATCCATAAAATACAACTTCACCAAGTTGAATGTTAGGGTTGTCAATGACTATACGGATATATCTTGAATTTATGTTCAGGTTGTGAGTAGACCAGGATAAATAGGAATTCATATTGTCCGTAAATTGGGTGTTCCAGTTAAATGGCGTTCCTGTTTGAATTGTGACATCTCCGGATCCAGACCCATCAAATAATGAGATACTAGTAATATTATATTGGGTGCCGAGATCGACTACCGCAGAGATTGGATAGAAATCACTACTTAGTATCCAATTTTGCCAAAAAGTGATTGGAGTACCGGCATTGCCATTAAGAGGATCTGAAACGGAGTCTTCATCAAATAGCAAGAAAGCGTCATAGTATGCCTTTTCATTGGTTACCATATCTTGAGTGACAGTAATTCTTTGGGCATTCATTACCTGCCAAAGTAACAATGCGATAAATAACGAGAAATAATTCATAACCCTTATTTGAATTGATGTGATAGCTATATGTAACGACACTTTACCAATCCCATGTATAAGCCCTTAAAATTTTTTTGATAAAGTGTGTATCACAAATTACTGAAAATTTGTTTTATTTTAAAATTGTTCTTTCTCTAAGTTGATTGAACGCAGTTTAGGGTTGCAATTTCTTGTCAAAGAGCATTTTTAGTAAAAGAATTCTGGAAAACGGTTGGATATTGAAGAAAAGAAAGTTGTCAAATCTTGAATTAGAAGAGGCTCAAAAGGTATTTGGGCAATTGAACTGGTCAAAAATTAGAATTCTTGAAAACTCATCATTTGCACATCTTGGAAAGTGGTTTGCTGGCAAAACGCAGCTTGGAGTGTCACTTATTTATACCATACATTTTACAAGAGTCATAAATTGCATGCCAGGAAACTTCGATATGGCATGGCTAATACATGAGCTCACCCATGTATGGCAATTTGAAAATATTGGTATCCGATACATTCCACAGGCGTTGTATGCGCAGCATTTTACAAAGGATAAATATGATTATGGCGGAAAAAGCGCTTTGTTTAATAGGCAATTATTGGATTTTAATGTAGAACAGCAAGCAGAAATCGCAAAAGACTATTATTTATCCCTATTCGCTCAAAAACCGAATACAATATTTGAACAAATCACTGGGGTTTTGAGACAATAGATCACAAACATTACTTTTGAGCCGGCTTTCGTTTTAATGGTACTGAATGCATAGAACGCTCAACATATTTTCGGTGGTTCTTTTCTTTTATCTTTTGATAAGGGCAATTCATCAACCCCTTGTTTTTGATGAGTGTACAACCTTATTCAATTATGTGCTAAGTGGTAAATTTTGGCCATGGGACAGCTACCTTGATGCTAACAATCATGTGATCAATAGTCTCCTGTCAAATGCCTTCGTAGGACTTTTTGGTGCTTCTAGTCTGAGCTTGCGTCTCGCATCTTTGCTATCATTCCCTTTAATGGCCTACTTCGTTATCAAGATTTGTAGTTGTTTTGAGCGCTGGCCAGAAAGAATACTATTGTTTTCAGGGCTGCTGCTCTGTCATAATTTTATCGATTTTTATAGCCTTTCAAGGGGTTATGGGATGTCAATGACTTTTTTACTGGCCGTAGTATATTATCAAATGCGATTCGTTCAAAGTAAAAAACTTATTCACTGGTTTGGTATTTCGATTTTTAGCTTTTTGGCCGTTTGGAGCAACTTAACGTTATTTTATGTGACTTGCATCTTATTGCCAATCAATTTGTTTCTATTAATATTTTTAAGATTTAGATTGAATGTCGCAGTGATTAGTGGTTTTATAATTCAGCTATTCGGATTGCTATCGGCCTTTGTTTATCTTCAAAAACTCAAAGCAACGCAAGCGCTTTATTATGGAAGTGATAGTGGATTCTGGAATGTTACTGTTAAGAGCCTCTCCAGGATGCTTTTTGAAACCGAGCATATCGCCTTTCATGTAATCTTGATCATCATTACTATACTTTTTACAGCCATTGCTCTTAAAAAGAGAAAAGTAATGTTGACTTGTTTGGCGCTTACATTTTGGGGATCTATTGTGATGATTTTTATCGCTCATTATTTACTAGATATTAACTTTCCAGAAGATCGTGTTGGCCTGTATTTATATCCTTTGTTTATTTTGAGTTTATCCTTTGCACTAAAGGAATTTAGTTTAAAAGTAGGGACAATCGCTTCAGCTGTTTGCTCAATTTCTTTGATGGTGCATTTTGTTTTTCAATTGAATTTCAGCCATAACGAACTTTGGAAAAGTGAACAAATCCCTAGCTCTTTTTTCAAAGTGATTAAACAACATCAAATAGATGAGGCTCCTACAATTAATGCGTACTTTCTGCAGCAAAAGACATTCAACAGCCAAAATTTTCTTGATTTCAATGG
>JALEGO010000608.1 GCA_022763165.1 Flavobacteriales bacterium | reverse complement strand
AGTACTTAAAAAAGTCTGTTTTAGAGCTCGGAGGAAGCGATGCATACATTATTGATTCAGAAGTTGATATTGATAACGCAATTCAAAAGACTCTGGCTTCTAGGATATTGAATTCAGGACAGAGCTGTATTGGAGCAAAAAGAATTATCGTCCACAAGGACATTTTTGACCTTTTCACTTCTAAGTTTAAAAAAGAATTGATGCTTTATGGCATCACCAATGAGTCCTTTCACAAAATTGCTCCTCTAGCAAGAAAGGATTTGAGAGATGAGGTACACCAACAAGTCAGTGCATCCATATCTGAAGGTGCTCTACTGGAGATGGGAGGTTTTATTCCAGAGGGTTCAGGATATTATTATCCTCCAACCTTGTTAGTCAATGTTGACGAGCACATGACTGCGTTTAAAGACGAAATTTTTGGACCAGTCTTTAGCATGATTCAGGCGAATAGTTGGGATCATGCTATACAATTGGCCAATAATACACCTTTTGGATTAGGAGCAGCCATCTTTTCTAAAGATGAAGAAAAAGCCAGAAACGCAGCTGAACGAATTATTCACTCAGGCTCCTGTGCAATAAATGATTATGTAAGATCTGACCCAAGACTCCCTTTCGGTGGAATAGGGGTAAGTGGTTTTGGAAGGGAATTAGCGTCTTATGGTCTTTTGGAATTTACGAATATCAAAACTATTTGCATCGGCCATTAAGGCTTAAAGCCAACAATTTCGGTGTATTTTTCAGCGTTTGGGTCGAATTTGACTTTTACTTGAAAACCTTTGAAATTGAATAGTCGTTCTTCGATATTTCCTTTCTCTTTATAGGATAATAATTTTCCTTTTATTGCTACGATTTGATATCTCTTGTCGAAAGGCATGTTATTGAATTCTTCTATTGTCATATTTGGTAAGATATTTGGTGTTTACAAAGATATATAATAAAAACAGAATAAAAAGTTGAAATTATGTTAATTATGCACAATTATTTTGATTCTTGTGGATAAATTTTCGTAACCTTCCTCTGTTTTGATTTTAGATGTTTAGGAAGTTTGATTTTTTCTTCTGTCATAGATGACAGCTCTTTTGTGACAGGTTTATAGTTGTTTTTAAAAAATTGCTTGATGACGTATTCTTTGAACTCACGTTTTTCTTGCATGGTCTCTTTCAAATCTTGATCTAAATCATCTCGATTCGTAATAATTAGATTCATAAGGTCTTCTGCAAGAGAAATTTTCATGGACTCATAAAGCACATCATTGTACTTTACGATGAGCTCATCCAGTTTTTTTTTATTCTTCAATCTTATCTTCTTCAACGTTAGCTGGAAGATCATCTGTTTCCTCAACGTCTTCTGAAGTATCAGATTCTTCAGGTGCTAGAGGAGTTTGGTTTACCGGAGTATCAAAACTCTCATTGTTTTCGAGATTAGTGGCTTTGGCTTCAGAAACTGGAACATAACCTTCAGCTCTCAAGGTATCGCCCTCATCATATGGAAATACTTCCATGATCTTAGTAATACCTATACTTGGGATAACGAATGGATGTATAGATCCTGACAGTAACTCTGACATTTTATCAAATGCGTCTTTAACAGAGTTTGCTTGTAATAGGCTAAAGTGGCTTACTGGTTTTTCCTTTCCAGTTTTTTCATCCTCCATCAAAAAAGAAATTTTGATTTTATACCAATCTTCTGAACCTTCAAATGGAACCACTTCCGATAAATTTGCTTTCGCAATACCATCCACAAAAAAATCACCAATAACAAATTGCTTGCATTTGTGGGTGATGATGGCTTCAGCTTCTGTAAAAGTTAAGGCGTTAACCAAAAAAGCTTCTGATACTTTGGCTATTTTATCTGTTCCTTCAACGGGTTTATAGTACTTCACTTTGCACGTGAACCAGGTTCTTGTAGCTTGCATGTGTAATTTTTTGTAAGCCTACAAAAGTAAGTAATTATGTCTAATGAAACTACCTGGGTTAAATACTTTAATGACTATTGTACAATTAACCTACCTACAGCTAAATCATTAATCAGTACCATAAAGATACCAGGGCTTGCACTGTTGAGAGTAAAATTAGAGTTGTTTCTCTCAAAATCTAACTCTTTGCCTTGAATATCAACAATCCGAATATGGTCTTTCTGTGAAAGGTTTGAGATCGTAAAATGGTTATTGAAAATTGGATTTGGAAAGATGTCTAATGTCTTGGTCAACAAACTTTCGTTTTGTCCAACAACATTTTGAAAGGATAAGTCTAGTCTGGCTGTGTGAAGGTTATTCGAAAAGAATAAATCACCTGAATTAAGCTCTATAGAACCTAGCTTAAATTGAGTAATTCCTGAATTGTTGATGTTGTTTAAAAATGAATTTGACAGGGGTATTCGCAACCAACTTCTATCATTTGGAAGATTTCCATAGGTACAGAGCGTATCTTCGAAATCCCCATTGTCAAAAAAGTCTTGAGCGTCTAGACTTGAAGAACTACCAAAGTTTCCATTAACAATTGCACATTTTATGGCGCCATTTAAAGGCTTTTGACCAATCAAACTATCTCTTTTTATGAAAAGTGTGGCTTCAGAAATAACCATACCAACAGGAATAGAAGTGCTAAAAGACAAGAGGGTTTCATCATCTCCAGAAGAGCTGATTTTGCAATAATTGTTAGATTGGGCAGAAGCATTTACTGTACCAGAGTTTGCGGCATCACATTGAAGGCTTGTATCCGCTCCTCGTCTCAAATAATCCCAATACCAATTTTCGAAATGGTATTCATAAAATCTATCGTTACCTCCATCACTAAGGTGAAAGGCATCATAGAAAAGGAGATATTTAGTAAAAGCATTTACCGGACTTGGGTAATTGATGTACCCTCCGGGAATTGGAGCAGTGTACTGTGGGTAGGTGCCACCAGGGCTCACAGAAAGTGGAGAATCTTGTCCATAATAGTATTGCATTGCCCCTGCAGCATTTGTAAAATAGACATTCGCCTTTAATTGTGCGAAGCTATCAGTCTTATGAGCAAACCTCATTAAGGCTTCATTAATCTGCTGAAAATTTGGTTTTTCCATCCTATCCCAGACATTGTATTGAGGATGCTGATTTGGAATAAGGATGCTGTTTATAGCTTCTTCAAAATTGGGGAAATCGTACATTGGCAGATATATCGTAAGATTTGGATAAGCCTGTAAAATCCTATCAATTACAGTATCCAAATCAGATAAAATCACATTTATCAGCGAATCGGTAGTCTGCAAGGACATAGTAGTGTCCCAGTCGTCTAAAAGATCATTTCCTCCAAGACTGATATTTACAATTTCAATGGTAGGATGATTGAGCAAAGCATCATGTATTGCATTGATTTTGGATGAATCCTTGAACTCTCTCACCGTTTTTCCAGCTTCTGTTATGTCTAAATTTGTGTACATTTTGAAGTTGGAATATCCGAACTGATTTAGATTTTCTTCTAACGAATTAGCGTTCCAGGAAAAACTAGCCCAACTGTCACCAATCAATAATACCTTGTCTTCATCGGGTTGACAATTTTGGCCATATGCTGATATCAATGAAAGAAGTAAAACCCCAAAATAAAATAAGCCCCTCATAAAATAAAGTAAGTGAAAATTTGGCAAAAACACTATACTGCAAAGCAAATATCTTTTTAAAAATACCAATTCCGTATTCAACATTGAAATAATTTCTACATTTGCTGTGTCTTAAGGTGTTTGAATTGGGACAATTCAAAGTAACAGGGAACCATGTGAAAATCATGGGCTGACGCGCAACTGTAAGTGATAAATTCACGAGCCAGGAGACCTACCTCTAGACGATGACAAGAATGCTTTCGCGTATAAAGTAATGTCAGAAATTCGTTTCTAACCTTTACTGCCCGCGTTGTATTCTTTTAATAAGGATTTATTGAATATACGGGTACTTATACTATTTATCATTTCGCTCTCCAATGCTTATTCCCAAACGGATAGCGCTGTTTCCATTCCTCTATTCGAAATTAAAGGTTATCGCTTGGAAAGTTTTAAATCAGGTGAGTTCAGTACAATCATCGATAAGTCCAACACTCAACGCTTTGAGAATCTAGGGCAGGTTTTATCCGAATCGAATGAAATCTTCATAAAAAGTTATGGCATTGGGAGTATTGCTACTTCTTCAATGCGTGGTGGTTCTTCCAGCCATACTGCTGTATTATGGAATGGATTCAATATCAATAACTCTTTAACCGGGCTTTCGGATCTGTCTTTAATAAATACATACTTTGTTGATGAAACAAAACTAAGTTATGGGGGTGCTTCAGCGCTGTGGGGAAGTGGAGCTGTTGGCGGAGCTATTCATCTTAGAAATAGCTTTCAATTTGGTCAAGGGTTATCAATTAATTCTAAATATGCTATTGGTAGTTTTTCAAGTGAATCGCGTAACATAAATCTAGAATGGAGCGGAAAGAAATATGTTCTGGGACTTGGACTTTCAAACAATAAGGCTGAAAATGATTTCGAGTTTCAAAATCCTTTTACTTCAGATGAAAAATTACGCAGGCTCCAACATGCAGGTTACATGAATAATGGTCTTCACGGAAAAGCAGCTTTTATACTTTCAAGCAAGCAATTGCTCAGCTTTAATATATGGTATCAAGATTTCAGAAGAAACTTGCCTGGAACTTTTTCGAGTGAAAGATCAGAGGCAACGCAAAGGGATCAATTTTTACGTTTGGCGGCAGAATGGAAGAATCATTTCAATGATCAAACCTCCTTAAAAACAAGAGCAGGCTATTTTAATGAGTTAGTGGATTATCAAGATCCCTTGTCTAATATCAGCAGCGAAAATAGATTGCACAAAATTATATTCGAAAGTGAAGCCCAATTTAGGCTGTCGGACCGGGATATTCTCAATCCTGGTTTTAATAATACTGTATCAATTGGGGTGGTGGATAGTTATCAAGGGCAGGAATTGTTGAATGAAACCGCAATTTTTGCTGCGTATCATAGAAAAGGGGGCAAAATACATTTCAACGTTTCGGGGCGTCAAGGATTACTAAATGGAACAATGCTGCCTTTGGTTGGACATTCTGATATTCTTTATCAGCCACTTCAGGATGTGAAGTTGAGAGCTAAAGTTTCGAGAGACTTTCGCACACCAACTTTGAACGATCTATATTGGGAGCCCGGAGGAAACCCTGATTTGCGCCCCGAGTCAGGTTATGGCTTAGAAGCTGGGCTTGACTTCACCAAAGACTTTTTCAAGAAATCAATAGAGTTGGAATATAGTGGGACACTTTTTAGCCGTTTAGTGAACGACTGGATAATATGGTATCCCAATGGCGTATTCTGGTCTCCCCAAAACATAGCTAAGGTATGGAGTAGGGGAGTCGAAAATCGGTTTAGTCTAAATTATAAATCAAAGCATACAGATATTAAATCCACCATATTCACCAATTATGTATTGTCTACAAACCGGAGTGCTAATCAATCTGAAGACATATTTGACAGGCAATTGATTTATGTTCCTATGTACAGTGCTTCTTGGAGAATTGATGGTAATTCTAACGGATTCTTATATGCTGGAAGTGTCAGTTATAACGGTTATCGGTATACCAGTTCAGACAACTTTGAATATCTCGATCCATTTATGCTATTTAATGCTGAAATAGGTTATCGATTGGAAAATGACAAATACAATGCCCAGGTTCGGTTTGGAGTATACAACATTTTAGATGAGGACTATATTTTGATACGCAATCGTCCAATGCCGGGAAGAAATTTTAAACTAACCCTATTGATTAATTATTTAAAACCTCTAAAACAATGAGAATACTTTACACTTTAATTTTATCCGTATTTATTTTACAAGTTCAAGCACAATTGACCTCAGATTTTGAAAGCCTTACGCTTTCTGGTCCAAATAGCTTTT
>JALEGO010000607.1 GCA_022763165.1 Flavobacteriales bacterium | reverse complement strand
TGCTTCACGATCCATACTAGCTCTTATAATGCCCGTAGCTCCGTCTTCAGCGGATTGAGCCCGCTTCATTAAGTCGCTGTTTCCCTCCATGCCTCCTTCTGAGGCTGAAGTGATTTGAAGATTCGTCTTAGATAAACCAGGATGGGCCAGTAGTGGTATGACATTATCGATGTTGGCCGATTCTAATTTATTCTTCAAACCATATGTAAAAGTGCAATTGGCCAATTTGGTTTGATGGTAACGTTCCCATCTAGGGCCTCTAAATTGGAAGCTTTCTTCTTCGGTACCATTTCCACCCAGTTCTCCGCCTTTTTTCTCAAAGTATTTCCTTTCCAAAGGACCTCCAAGTCTGGCCATAGAAGTATGGTTGACTATCCTAGCAGATTCGCTTTTCAGTAGGAGGGGAAATAACTCTTTGGTTAAAAGGAAATGAGAAATAACATTCGTTTGCATTTGAATATCATAGCCATCTGGAGTTGCTTCATCCTTGAGCGCCATTACCCCAGCGTTATTTACTAGAACATCCAAAGTATCATATTTAGCTGATATCTGTTTCGCAGCATCTCTGACACTACCGAAATTTTGCAAATCGCAGGTGACAGCTTCAAACGTTCCGTTTGGAACTTCTTTCTGAAGACTTTCCAGGGCGTCCGAAGCTCTTTGACTATTTCTGTTCAGTAATATGACTGTTGCTCCCTTTTTAGCTATTTCTCGAGCACAAACATAACCTGTACCACTCGTTGTCCCTGTAATGGCAACGGTCTTGTTGCTCATATCCTGACTGTGGTTTTTGATCACACTTTCTAAGTGAATCGTTTTTATTTCATTTGACATTGAAAACCATTTTTAGTTGTATAGACTTTAAACAAACATAAGGCTCCCTGGTTTAAAAAAAATCATTTCATCTTAAAAGGGGCAAAATTATTTTGAAAAACCAATTTGGATGGCCTACTTCAAGACTTTCAGACGTCTTTAAGAAGTGGAATTCTTTGAACCTTTACGAATTTGTCATGGTTATAAAGCTTTATATATCAGATTTTTGAATTTTTTTTATTAAAAAAATCTACTGAAGTAAACCTTAGTGCTTTTTTCATCGTGTTCTATTTGAAAGTCGACTTTGGATGAAATTTTAACTTAAAAAAATTGACATGAAAAATATAATGCTTACAATGTCTTGCTTCTTTTTGATGCTGTTTTCAATAGCTCAAAATTGCAGCATCAATAAATCATATTTAGGCGCTGGCTCATATACATTTGCTGCTTCCAGTACGGGAAATATTGATTCTATTTATTGGGACTTTGGTGATGGCGCAAGTTCCTTCCTTTTATCACCGACACACACTTATATCAACAACGGAAATTATACCATCAATGCTCTAATATTTGATGGGGGAAACATTTGCGTTGCGACAGACACCGTTCAGATTGGATCAAGTATACCATGTTCATTTTATGCATATTCTTATGGTTTAACGCTTGATTTGTTCCGAAATGGTTCAGGCGCAATTCAATCAATTCTGTGGGATTTTGGAGATGGAAATACTTCGAATCAAATGTTCCCGAGTCACACTTATTCTAGTGCAGGGACTTATAATGTTTGTATGACAAGTGTTGATACAGCAGGAATTTCTTGTTCGTTTTGTGATAGTGTGGTGATTACAAATTGGAACGGTGGAAGCTGTTACTTTAGTTCCACAAATTCAGGTCCTCTGACTGCTGACTTTTTACCGGCCGTTGGAGTTTTTGCTACAATCAGTTGGGATTTTGGAGATGGTAATTCTTCAACACAAATTAATCCTTCTCATACTTATGCAACTCAAGGAGTGTACAGTGTTTGTATGACCGTTGTAGATACAAGTGGCAATGCATGTTCATATTGTGATAGTGTTTGTGTGGGTACACCTATATATAATCCATGTGGAACCATAACTAAGAACTATGTTTCTAGTAATACAATCGATTTTGGATTGGTTTACAGTGGTAACATCGATTCTTTACTTTGGGATTTTGGGGATGGAAATACATCAAGTCAATTGAACCCAACGCATACATACTCTTCAAATGGATTTTACCAGGTTTTTGCAATCATCTTTGATTCTGGAAACATTTGTTTTGCTGATGATACCGTAAATTTGGGAAGTGGAGGATCTAACAACTGTTCATTCTATGCTGCTGCATACGGCTTGAATGTTGACTTATGGCCTAATACAAGCAATCCCATACAAGCCATTTCATGGGACTTGGGAGATGGAAATACTTCAAACTTGCAATACCCGAGTCATACATATACGGCTCCTGGTACCTACAATATTTGTATGATAAGTATTGATCTGGCAGGCGATACTTGTACTTTTTGTGATACGGTGACGGTTTCCAATAATCCAGGGGGAGGAAGTTGTTCCTTTCAATCGTTTACAATTGGTTTGACGGCAAATGTCCAAGCAAATTTTGCTAGTGTTAATGAGATGATTATGTGGGATTTCGGAGATGGTACGACAGTAACTTCTGTTCCTTATGCCGAAGCGCATGCTTATAGTACTCCTGGCACTTATCAAGTATGTATGAGTTTGATTGATACAATCTCCGGAAATATCAGTTGTTCAGTTTGTGACAGTATCATGGTTGACTCCTTTGTTAATTGTGGCGCAACGATGAATATTCAGGCTCTGTCCACAGGAACTTACAATTTCAGTTTGAACTATAGTGGAGCTATTGATTCCGTGTTTTGGTATTTTGGCGATGGTTCTGGATTTTCGACTCAACTTAATCCCACATACACCTATACCTTTGGTCCTCCTATGGATCCGGTATTTGCCATTTTGTATATCGGAGGCAACCAGTGTATGGTACTAGATTCATCGTTGGTTCAACCAAATCCTAACCCAAATAATTGTCAAGCTCAATTTTTGCCTGTTCCAGTAGGGCTGACAACATATTTCTTAGATGTTTCATATGTGACGAACCTTGGATCAGTAAATTATCTATGGGATTTTGGTGATGGCAATTCTTCAACATTGCAATTTCCAAACCACACCTATGCGCAGCCAGGAATTTATCAGGTTTGTTTGACCATAAATGATAGCCTTGGATGCTCAAGCTCTTTCTGTGACATTGTGATGGTTGACACAAGTTACACAATTCCTCCAGGTTGTCAGGCGTACTTTGTGCCGACACAAGTAAACCCCTATGATCTCTTCCTGGTAAATCTCTCTTTTGGAGTGAATATATCTTTCAATTGGGATTTTGGAGATGGAACGACTTCCAATCTTGCCTATCCATCGCATACTTATGCTCAAACCGGAGATTATAATGTTTGCTTAACTGTATCTGACGGTTCATGTACAGACCTATTCTGTGATACTATTGGAATTGATTCTTTAGGATACCTTTACAAAACTGCAAATGCGGTTACCGTAACTGTCATATCTCCAGAGGATTTAACATTATTCACTGAAGAAAATACAGCGGTAAGTGATATTGATGTAACCGTTTTTCCTAATCCGACAAATGGATTGTTTAATGTGACTTTCGATGGCAAAATTCAGGATGGATTAAATGTCTCATTAACTGATATTACTGGAAAGACGATTCAGAATGAATTTGTAAATGTCGCAGGAACCATGGAATTGGATTTGACATCTTATCCAAATGGTGTTTATATGTTGCAATTACAGGATGAATCAGGATATATTCATCATGAAAAAATAGTAAAATTCTAGTCTAAGTAAGGTTAGTTTGCTAGTAAGGTCAGGCATGCACTTTAAGTGCATGCCTCTATTATATGAAAGTAGACCATAAAATAATCGAGCTGTGTATAAAGAGCAATAGAAAAGCTCAGTTTCAATTGTATGATCTGTGCTATTCTCGGCTTATGAGCATTGGTTTTCGTTATGAAAAAAACGAACAGGATGTAGCAAGTTTGGTCAATGCTTCTTTTTTCAAAATTTTGAAAAGCTTAAAATCTTACAGTGCCGGTCAAATTCCGTTTGATCTTTGGATTAGAAGAATAATGATCAATACAGTTATTGATCACTACAGAAGTAATAAAAGGATTCGTGAGCAGTATGATTTTGTGGAAATTGATCTTAAAGAGGTGAAAGAATCATTGAGTATTAATGAAAGCCACATTTATGATCGCTTCGAAAAACCTGAATTATATGATTTGTTACATTGTTTGCCCAATGTTGCGCTTCAAGTTTTTAATCTTTACGCAATCGATGGTTATTCGCATAAGGAAATAGCAACAATGCTTGAAATATCAGAAAATACTTCAAAAGCACATTTGTTTAAAGCTCGCAAAAAATTGCAAAAGGAATTAGCCAAAAGAAACTCATCGAGTCAATATCAAATAGCAGTGGGATTATGAGAAACATAGATGACATATTTAGAGACAATTTGTATGAAGGTGATTCTTTCGAAACTAAGAAAGAGCATTGGAATGACATGGAAGCTCTGCTAGATGAAGAAAAAAGGAAAAAAAGAGGCCTTTGGTTTTTTCGAACATCCGCTCTTATTTTAAGTCTGGCATTGATTTCTTTTTTAGGGTTCTATTTCAATACGAATCAATCAGATGAGATCTTTTACAGGGATGGATTTAACACACAATTAAATAAATCAGATGAGTACAATATAAGCATGGTAAATGCCTACAAAGAGACTCTAATTCAGAAAGGGGATTATTTGAACATGGAAGAAGCTCCAGATCAATTGGAAGAAAAGAGCAAGCTCACTAATGCTAAGGTCCAACCTTTAATTCAACCGGATATGGATCATTCTGAAAATCCGGATGAAACCCCTTATGAAAAGTCTCAGGACGTTTATGCTGAACGTCTTAATGAGGGTGGACTAAATGATTTTTTTGAAGAAAGAACAGAACCCTTATCAATAGAAGTTGATGGCATGAAGTCCATATCCACTATTGAATTGACTCACTCATTGGATTTAAGTCCTAAGGCAAAATACGGATCTTCTTTTTATGAAGAAAAAACAATTGAATCAGTTGATAGTGTTTTCGCAGATTGTAATAATAAATTGTTCTTTCGACCATTCATAGGAGGACTTAATATTTCCAAACGATTAGAAGGGATAAATGGTGATTATATCGCAAGAAGAAGTGGAGAAGAATTCAACAAGTCATCATTAAACTATGGTTTCCAATTTGGATTGAATTTTGGTCAAT
Organism: Flavobacteriales bacterium; assembly: GCA_022763165.1. Lineage (GTDB taxonomy): Bacteria > Bacteroidota > Bacteroidia > Flavobacteriales_G > JALEGO01 > JALEGO01. The sequence continues at coordinate 760 of JALEGO010000607.1, read as the reverse complement.
GGATGTTCTCAACGGGTCTTGAGTCAATAGATTTAGGGGAACAAATAAGTTATTCAGATCATCTGTATGAAAGGCAAGTGCATCACGATAGGATTTGGGATCATCAGGTGAATTATAAGGTAGACACCATATATTATTACGGAATAAGAAACTATGACACCACAGATGTTGTTTATGTTTCGACCTACACTGATCACTTTGATACTTCTCTTGTGAAAGTTGATACGAATTTGAGCAATTTCAATACAAATTCCAGTATTCGATTTATGGAAATCCCCCTTACAGCTGGATATAGGTTCAAGCTCTTCAATGGATTTAGCGTTTTACCCGAAATGGGCCTTGCCCTCGGAGTACCTTATTCTTTAAATGCCACTTACATAAACCAAGATCAATCGGGGTTTGAAGTTTTGGATAAGAGCTCTGTAAAGTCTTATGTATCCTATAGAGCCTCTATCAACCTTGAATATAGACTTGCAAAACAATGGAATGTGGATGTCCAATTTAGGTATAGCGCCAACATGACCAATGCAGTTCAAGCTGCAGACTTCAATCAAAAATATCAGACAATTGGAGCAAATATCGGTTTGACATATTCTATATGTCGCTGAGATTGAAGTGAAGCCGTTTATCACATTTTCTAAATCAAAAAAATTAGTGTTTTGTAAATTCAAGTATGGAATTTGCAATTTTTTTGCTGGTCTTTTTGTCAATTTTTGGCTTTGTCAAATGGTACGTGATAATTGGAATAAACCAGGCTTTT
>JALEGO010000606.1 GCA_022763165.1 Flavobacteriales bacterium | reverse complement strand
GCAAAATGAAATCTAATTTATTATACTTTTCAAGTGCTTTATCAAACAAATTAGAAAGATCATTCATGTCAGTTGCATCTGCCGCAATCACCTCAGTATCGCAGCTTGCCGCTAATTCATTGATCGCTCCCATTCTTAAAGCAACAGGAGCATTTGTTAACAAGAACTCTGCGCCCTCTTGACGACATTTTTCAGCTACTTTCCAGGCTATTGAATTCTGATCCAAGGCACCAAAAATAATTCCCTTCTTTCCCTGCAATAAATTGTAAGTCATAGATATTCTTTTACACAACAAATTTAATTTTTTGTTTACGAAACAATTCAATAATTACGATAATATAATTCAATGATTAGTTTTGTCACCTATTGAAAATCAAAACATGAAATCGATCATTACTTTTTTATTGGCCTCAGCAACCATAATTATGATATCATGTAGTGGGTCCGAAACGTACAGAGGCGATTGGAAAGCGACAGATGGTGAAGGAAAAAAATACGATATTCATTTTGAACCGAAAAGCTTCACTATTACTAATGCGAATAACGAAACAAAAAGCTACTCCTATTCTCAAAACTCAATAAATATTGAAAACGGAGTGGAGAATTATGGTATTTCCGCTGACAATGGTCTGAACTACACGATAACATTTCCAATTCGTGATGATGAATCAAAGGGAGCCATTCTTGACGCTAACGGCTATATAATCTATACGATCAGCCGGGACGATTACATAGAATACAATGACATTTCAAAGCTGAATTGATCAAAGCGATTACTACCCTTGCATTAGCTCAACCGCATTTCGCTTTACGGAATCCGTAATTTCCTCTCCTGCAATCATCTGCGAAATCTCCTCTACTCTGTCATCAGTGTCTAAAGTCTCAATTGTGGTATAAGTGCGTGATTGATCTGACTTTTTAGATATTCTAAAATGTACGTCTCCTTTGCCAGCGACCTGAGGTAAATGTGTGATACATATAACCTGCATATTTTTGGACATGGACTTCAAGACATTTGCCAGTTTTAAAGCAACTTCGCCAGAAACGCCAGTATCTATCTCATCAAAAATGATTGTTGGAAGAGCCATTTTAGATGCTACTGTATTCTTTAAGCTCAACACCAATCGACTCAATTCACCGCCAGAAGCTATTTTATGAAGTGGTTGAAGATCCTCTCCTTTATTGGACTGAAAAAGAAAAGTGATCTTATCTTTTCCAGATTTTGATAATTCATCCAAGTTCTCAAAACTCAATTCTAACCTACAATCAACCATCTTTAAGTCTTTGAGTGTTGCCAGCACTTCCTTTGATAAGGTTTTGGCTGCTGCCTTTCTCTTTGCACTTAGTTTCTCAGCAGTTGTATTCGCGCTCTTTAGCAGTTTTCTTTTGTTGATTCTAGATGTTTCAATTTTCTCTTCTAACTCTTCTGTACTGAAAGAAGATTGAATGAGTTGTTCACGATATTCAATCAATTCCTTCACGGAATTTTTGTTGTGTTTGCGTTGCAATGCATAAAGTCTATTCAAAACATTTTCAATATCGACCAATTCCTGAGGACTCAATACAATATCATCTTTGAGTAAAACCAAACTTTCATAAATATCCTTCAATTCTATGTTTACAGATTTCAATCTACTGTAAAGTTCAGCATTTGGTAATGCATCCTGAATGCTGCTCAAGTTTTGTTCTACATTATTCAAACCTCCTAAAATCGAAAATTCATTATTCTCAAAAATGGCTTCAGTTTGATGCAACACTCCCAGGATTTTTTCCGCGTCAGATGCGCTCTTAAAGGACGTTTCTAACGTATCCTGATCAATATTATCTAAATCAATTTCCTCAAGTTCCTTTAATTGAAATTCATTAAAAGCTTGGTTTTCTTGAAAGGAGTCCAACTGTTGTTGGTACTGCAGAATTTGTTGCTCTAGTTCTTTTATCTTTTGGTAGTCTTGCTCATATTCATTTAACAAAGCTTGATTATCAGCAAAACCGTCCAGAAGGCTTAGTAAATATGACTCTTGCTTTAACTCAATAGTCTCGTGTTGAGAATGAATATCAACTTGTCCATCCATAAAGGATCTGAGAACATTTAATGAAATGGGACTATCATTGATAAACGCACGAGACTTTCCATTAATTCCGACCTCTCTTCTAACAATAGTCGTCTTATCAAAGTCCAAATCATGCTCATCAAAAAATGGTTTTAAAACATCTTTTATTTCAAAATGTCCTTCAACGATGCACTTGGTTTCTCCTTTCCTTACAACCGAAGTATCTGCGCGATTTCCCTGGATCAGGCCTAATGCTCCCAGCAGTATTGATTTCCCCGCACCAGTTTCACCTGTTATGATATTAAAACCCTCATCCAATTGCACTGTGATATTTTCTATCAAGGCATAATTCTTGACAAACAAAGACTTCAGCATAAACTTGATTTAAACCTCCAACATCTAATTTAAATGTAATGGTTGATTTGCAGTGAATTGATTTGGGGGAAGTTTTAAACAATTCCCGTGACTCAAAGATTTTCATCGAAATTCTGACTATATGCATTCAATGAACAATTTAACTTTGTGTTCAGAATATGAGAGAAAAGATTAAAAGTTTAAAATCGAAAGCCCTTTCAAACAAAGCTTTGCTCATAACAATTATTATTTTTTCTACAGTCTATGCTCTCATCTCATTGGTCAATCATTATTTTTTCAGGACAAACGCCCTTGATCTGGGTCTGTATACAAATGCACTTTACGATTACAACCATTTCCAATGGAATGACAGTGGCGTCTTTAAGATGAATCATGAAAACCTTTTGGCTGATCATTTCGATTTGTATCTAATACTATTTTCGCCATTAACATTTCTATTTAAAACCTACACCCTTCTAGTGGTTCAAATAATAGCTTTAATCATTGGGGGTATTGGTATATATAAGTTTTTTATTCATAGAGGTGAAAGCAAAAATTTTGCATTAACCGCAACGATCTATTTTTATTCATTTTTCGGAGTATTCACGGCCCTAGCTTTTGACTATCATAGCAACGTTGTAGCGGCAGCTATAGTACCGTGGTTCTTTGTTTTTGTAGATATGCAAAAATTAAAAAGAGCCTTCATTATTTTGGTTCTAATACTCGTCTCTAAGGAAAACATTTCTCTATGGATGTGTTTCGTTTGTTTGGGTATGATGATCTCTTACAGGAAAAACAAATCGCTGAGAAACTATCTTTTATGCACCTCCATTTTTTGCGGAGTCTATTTTATCACAATAATATCTGTTGTGATGCCTAGTCTCGCTTATTCAAATGAGTTCGCTCACTTCCGTTATGACTATTTGGGAAAAACTCCTATTCAAGCTATCACACACTTAATTTCTAATCCAATTGATTCTTTTAAGACACTTTTTACGAATCATCACAATAATCCACAACTGGATTATATAAAAGCCGAATTACACATTATTCTAATGTGCTCTGGACTATTTCTTCTGTTCTGGAAACCACAATACATCTTAATGCTCATCCCAATATATTTTCAAAAACTATATCATAACAATCACTTTATGTGGGGTGTGGGTTTTCAATATAGCATTGAGTTTGCACCAATACTCAGTCTTGGCATCTTCAGTGTGATCTCTTCTTTCAAAAGGAAAAAGTTGAAAAAAATACTGACAATCATTGTTGCTATGATGGCCGTCATTTCTACAGTAAGAATAATGGATCGAACCATATTTTATACCAAAAAATCTAAAATTAGGTTTTACAAAGCGAAGCATTATAGAAGAAACTATGATGTAAATAGAGTTCATAAACTACTGGATGAGCTTCCGCATGATGCCAAAATATGCGCTCAGTCTCCATTTTTAGCGCATCTTGCATTGAGAGATGACATATACGAATTCCCTCGGGTTAAGGATGCTGAGTACATCATTTTTTCAAAAAATGAAGACTTCTATATCAATTCAAAACAGGAGTTTTTCAGAAAAACAGATAGTTTGAAAAGATCAAGCGAATGGGAAACCATAATTGATGATGATATTACCATTCTTAAGAGGAAATAATCAATCACCTATTTAGCGGTCAATATGCGATTATACTTACTCGAATTGGCAGGGTTAACCTTCTTCAATAAAGCAACAATAGAAGCCTTTTCTGGTTGTGGAGCAGACTTGTAAAGATTCACTATTTCGTCAGTCTTTGCATAAAAAAACAATTTCGTATTGTACCAATTTGGTCTTGTGTTATGAATCGTTTCAATTTTTCTCAAAGCGGTTGTAATTTGTGTTCGGGCCTCATTTAGTTTTTCACCCATTATATCAAATCCTTTAATATGATACTCATAGAAGCACTCTCTCAAAGGTTCAAAGAACTGATCTAATTGATTATTAACATACCAGTACCGATTCTCCTTACTTTCAAAAGATTTCCAACCAGATCTTCCTGAATTTGCTGAAATATTAACAATTGAAAGCGCTTTCTCGAAATATGGGGTTCCTCCTTTTAAAGAAAATGAATCATAATCCATTCCAATAATCATGTAAGCGTAAAACGAAAGAATGGCTACTAGTTCGGTCGTATAAGCGTTTTCAGAGTACAATAACTGATCAAACTGATTAAACTGAATTTGAAAATTATTGTCTTTAACGCTTATTAAATTCGTAGAATATCCCGTTCCGAATACTGGTCTACTGGATTGAACCTGAATTGTTCCTTTAAAGTCGTTGGCAGAGAGCTTTTCTGTAATATTGATGAGGATACTACAATCGATTTTTTCCTCTTCAGAAAAAACATCGTCAGTCCATTTTGTGTTATTCATTAACTCACGAATTGCTTTTTGCATCAATTCGAAAATGGTCTTGTCTGACTGAATTTGTTGATCCGAAACTTGAACTGTACAATTCAGTTCTTGAGCAAACGAGAATGATTGCGTCAGAACTAACAGTAAAGTACAAGTAAATGAAAGGAAGCTTTTAAACATTAAGGTTTCAATTCTATAATCTTATCAATAATAATCTTCGCCACTTCCGGCTTAGGTTTTAACTCAAATTTATCAATTTTATTATTTCGATCCACAATAGTTATTTTATTAGTATCGACACCAAAGCCAGCTCCCTCGTCCTTAAGGCTGTTTAAAACAATAAAATCCAAATTCTTCTTTTCTAATTTTTTTTGAGCATACTCCAACTCGTTGTTTGTCTCTAATGCAAAACCCACTAAAGTTTGGAAAGGCTTCTTTTGTGCACCTAAGGTTTTCAATATATCGGTAGTCTTTTCAAGTTCTAAAGTAAGGTCACCGCTCTTCTTAATCTTTTGGTCCGCCAAAACTTTTGGGCGATAATCCGCGACCGCTGCAGCTTTAATCGCGATATCAGCTTCCTTAAAAGATTCTAGACAAGCATTCAACATCTGCTCAGCTGACTCAACATCAATTCTTTCTATAGCTGAGCTGCAACTCAATTTTGTCGGGCCAGTAATAAGCGTCACCTGAGCTCCCTTATTTAGAGCCTCCTCAGCTATAGCAAATCCCATTTTTCCTGATGAGTAATTACCTATGTACCTAACCGGATCAATTTTTTCATAAGTTGGGCCTGCCGTTACCAATACCTTCTTTCCTTTTAATGGTCCTTTAATATCGAAATATTCACATAGTGCATCAAAAATATCTTGCGGTTCTGTCATCCTTCCTTTTCCAACTAAACCACTAGCCAATTCACCAGCTTCTGGACCTATAATGTTGATTCCATTGGACTCTAGCCATCTTAAATTTTCATCGGTAGAAGGATGTTTGAACATATCTAAATCCATGGCTGGAGCAACCCAGACTGGAGCCTCACATGACATATATGTTGCCATTAACATATTGTCACAATGACCTGATACCATTTTTGACATTGTGTTGGCAGTGAGTGGGGCAATTACAAAGGCATCGGCCCATTTGCCTAGGTGCACATGATCAATCCATTGATCATTTTCAACAAGTTTTGATTCTACCCTATTTCCGCTTAGCGTGTCCAACACAAGAGGCGACACAAAACGTTTTGTTTCCTCTGTGATTACGCATTTCACATTCGCCCCTTCCTTTCGAAGCAAACGAACAAGCATAGGAATTTTGTAAGCAGCAATGCCACCCGTTACTCCAAGCACAATATTTTTGCCACGGAGTATCATTTCAACAAGAAGTCTTAGAATTAATTGTTTTCCTCTGGTCTTCTGTAGTATACGTTACTACTTTGGAATTCGGAAATACTGACTGCAACAGGCTTTGGCAATCTCTCATAAAAACGTGAAATCTCGATTTGCTCACGATTTTCGAAAACTTCCTCAAGATTATCAGAAGTCGAAGCAAATTCCGCCAATTTAGAATTCAACTCTTCTTTTAATTTGGTAGAAAGTTGATTGGCTCTTTTAGAAAGAATCACAATAGATTCGTATACATTTCCTGTTTCTTCGTACAACTCAGGTACGTTTCTTGTAACAGTAGTATTTTCAGCGTCTTGGGTAGAATTTTTATAATCCATCACAAAGTATTATTCGTATTACTCTCTATCCTCTTCAGCGCCTTATCATACAAAGATTCGGCTTCTCTCAAATATTCACTCTTTGGATAAGAATCTACAAATTTAATATAAGCTTTGTTAGCATCCTCATATCTTTCCATTTTTTTTGATTTTACGCTGTTTTCCGCAAGCAAAAAACTGGATTTGTGAAGCAAAAAGAGAACTTTTTCATGGTTTTCTGTTGTTGGAAACTCCTGAAGCAAATTTTCAAAAGATGTAATCGCACTTTGATAATTTCGCATATGGTAAAATTGATATGCCTGCGCATAGGTTTTCTTTTCCAATTTGACCCTCAAAATATCGATCAAAGTATTGGCTGAATCAACCAAAGTACTTCGAGGGTACTTATTTGCAAACACTTCTAATTCATTGATAGCCTGAGTAGTATTGGTTTGATC
>JALEGO010000605.1 GCA_022763165.1 Flavobacteriales bacterium | reverse complement strand
GAGGATAAAAGAATCTCTGGAATGGCTTCATTAGCAGAGTTAAAACCGGTAAGGTAAGATAAGTCTTCCTTCCCGAAAATGCATTCAAAGAAAGAGCCGCTATGCTTGAGCAAACGAAGCGCGATCGCATCCTTTTCTCTGCCGTCTTCGCGTTTAAGTTTTTTGGCTCTTTTGAATAGTTGGTCGAAGCTTAAGTTTCTCGCCTCAAAGAGGGGGTACTTGTAATAGGAAATAGTTAACCCGAAGGATAAAGTGGGGTGAGTACCGTAATCAGAATTCTTATTTCGGTCTTTGAATTTATCATCCAGAGCTTTTATTAGATCAAAAACAGTACCTTGTTGTGTACGTACAGGAGTAAAAAACACCAGGTCATCTCCACCAATATACACTGGTTTTCCTCCGTAATCGTTTATTGTTTTTGCTGCTTCTGCGGCATATTTGGATAATTCTTTTGAAAAATCTTTGATAGCTTCGTGATCTTTAAGCCCTTTATTCAATTCGCCGAATGAATCCCCATCAACATGTACAATACAAAAGTATTTGTGGTAACTTTCGGCTTTATCATACAAGGGGCTTTTTTCTTTGGAGAATAGTTTCTCGTAGAATATATCCAAATAGTCCTCCTCTTCATCAGTGTCCTCTTGCTGTTCTTTTTGTTGCTCTTTTCTTTCCAGCTCTGCCTCTTCTCTCAATTGTTTGTAGGCTTTTTCCTCATCCTGGAACAGTTCCAGGGCAGCTATTTCGCCGGTGCTCGGGAATAGGCTGCTTGAAAGCATTAGGTTTTCGTAGCTTCCGCGCTCAATTAATACCTCTACCAATTTTGTTTTGTATGGATTGTCAAGGAGTTCAATAAGGAAGTTGATGTCCGGTTCTACTTCAAAATAAACAGGTTGTAGTTCTAGCGTATCTAGGCATTCGTTTAGCGCTATGAGCACATTTTCTTCTGAGGCGTCTATCGTTTCAAAGACGTGGACGATTCGGAAGTATTTACTCCAAAACACTATGGCTTCCGATAGTTTGTCTTCTAAGCTATCTGGGAGTACCAGCTTAGCTAGTTTTGATGTAGCATTAATTTTAGCATCTTCCAATTGCCTTTCTGTCAAATTGTCGGTAAGTGCGAATAATCGATCTGAATAAACACCAGCTCCATATAGCTCTTCATTTTCAATTTCCGATTTGATAGGAGAAAGTATATCCACTTTGCCATTTAATTCGGCTATCAAAAGCTTCATGATTTTTGAGAATAGAAAGCTTGCTGCCCAGAGCTCGCGGGTTTTACGAGCTTGCATAATCGTCTGACAAACCGGCCCAATGGAAATGGCAAGGTAGCGATGAGTGTTATTTTTTTCTTCAGGCATCTTATCGAGGTTGACGGATTTCTTGATAAATTCTAATTAGTTCTTCTCCTATTCTTTCGGCCGTTTCTATATCACGGTTAACTTTTACGGTCATAGTCTTGCGACCGGTTAATATTAATAGCATTTTCTAGTCGCCCTTCTTGAAAAGCAAATTCCAGGAATTTCTCCAGATTAAAATCTTTCCATACCGGTAAATTGAGTTGGTTACTTCCTTCTTCTATAGCAAAGTAGGCCTCCAGAAACTCCTTTGGGATGGGCTCTTGTCGAAAATAAACGGTATACGATTTTCCGTTGCGGTTAATTAGAGGCTTAAACTGGATAGGAGATTTAAAACGGGCTATGGCGTTATCTTCCTTAATATTGTTGCCTTCTTTATCAATGTGCTTCTTGGTGACCGTCGCACCACTACCTCTTCCATACCCTTTCCAGCTTTGTTCAGAAGAAAGACCTAACAAATCTCGAACAATACGTTGTTTGCCAGAATAAAACAAGGGGCTACTATTCTCCTCTTCATCTGCCATATTGTAGCCATGTGCTTGTTTCTGGCTTTCTAGATTTCTCTTAAAGTTTGGGAAAGAACTTTTGATAGCTTTTTTTTCCCACTCCATCCCATTAAAGGCAGCGTATAGAAAAATCATTGGCTTAAGGTAAAAGCGCTTAGTAAATCCTCTTCTTCCTGGTAAGCTTGCACCATTAATCCCGCCGCGGATAGATTTGTAAAACAGGTCAATGGTTTCGAAAACCGTTTGGATATTTGAGGAAGCGACTCTAAAAGAATAAGGATAATGATTGTTGAGTGTAGATTCACCATCTGATGTCATAAAGCTACCAAAGCCTTTTGACTGGCGGGTTCCGAAGTTATGCAGTGCGAAAAAATCCTGAATGTTATCTTTTACTATTTTGACCAAGTCTGTGTTGAAGGAAAAAATAGTCAAATGCAGCCCACGGTCTGCCCAACTGAATTTTTTGATAGTACCTTTATCCTCTCCCATATTGGCGAAAAAAGTGGGAAATCTTTTATCAATATCTTTGATAACCGGCGGGCTCAAGGGTTCTATCCTGATTTTATAGTCCAAGGCCTCATGCCCTTCTTGAGTGCTACCTATTTTCCAACTCGAATCCACTTTTTCCCAGTCTCCTTCTTTTTCGATGATAAAACGATCTAACTTAGGCTTAACCTCCGTGGCCCTCAGCGTAGCCCCTTCCTGATCGTGTTGAAAATGGATGATTGGCGTGTGTTGCTCAAGAAAAACGGTAAATTTAAACTTTGACATTTACTACAGTTTAGGCGTTGCCGATTAAAGATAACGGTTGCTAAATCTCAAGTTCTGTTTCTGTGTAATTCTCCTCCCCCTCGCTTATTCCTTGTTTTGCTAGTTGATAGTCTTTTGAGGAAGTCGGAAAACTTTCGGCTTCTTTGTTGACCAAATCTATTCCCTCTCCAATCGATTCTAATCCTTCCACTAGTCTTTTATCATCTATCAAACCATCGTTTAAGTAGGCAATTAGGCGCTCTGACTTTTTCATGATTGCCAGATAGTTGTTGGCTACTCTACGATGCCCCTCTACTTGCTTACTGTAGTTGAAAAAGGTCTGAAATGCACTTAGAAAAGATGCTAATAGTGCGAGCCCAAGAGAGATGTATTTTGCCGATTCACTTGCTCCATCTGTAAGCAAGTAGAATAATGCTGAACCAGTAAGTACATTGATTAAGATCAAAGGGATACCGATAAGTTTGTGGTATTTTTCTTTCCGGTCAGCAGCGTTGAAGTGCTTTTTCTTACCGTAGAGTGCATCAACTCTAATTCTTTTTATCTTTTTCCTTGTGTCAGTCATACTGGGTATATTTAAAGCTAGTTAGTGAAGTTTGTTTGGAGTTTTCCCTTCCAAAGCCCAGCTAAGGCCTCGACAGTGCAGTTCGCTCAGAGAACGGTGCTTTAGTTATGCTATACCTTGACGTCAGGTAATCCCATGTGAATGGAAACAGAAAAATATGATGGCTAAATAGGGTCTCGGATTCAGATTCCGCCATGTTTTAAAGTCGGTGTTAGGGTTTACGTTTTGTTTTGACAACAAGAGTAACGCCCAAACATAATTTTTTATTACAATTATAACAACTAAATCTCATAGAAATCATCCCCTGAGGCAATGAAATATTTTGAGTCCTTCTGGTTCAGAAAGCTATTTCTTTGGCTTTACTTCTTGCATACATTGTCTATCCGGCCTCGTATATAATTAGGATAGCACCGCTCTCTATCCAGCTTATTTCAGGAACGGTCTTAGTATTTACTGCCAACACAGACTACTACTGTTTAAAAGTGTAGTGCACGATCACTTGCCTTTACCCTTTCCCATTTAGCTAATATCCCCTTTTTCTCCCCATCTTCTAAAATCAAAACCTAAGCAGTCCTAAAAGACTGAAATCTAGCCACTTAAAGCCCCATGAATATACCCCGCTCCGGGTACCACAGGGTACTAACCATAGTACCCCTTGAAACGCTAACGAAGCCCTGTATTCCTGGAATGCAGGGCTTTTTAGCTTGATAACAGACTGAGCAGGATGATGTGTTTTGGCGTAGAATTTGGAAGAAAAAGGTATTTGCTTTCTCTCCATTTTCCAAAATGCCGGATCTGGATATTTAGTAGGACCAAAAATGAAGTTAGGGCAGAAGTACAGCAATAGGAATGTACTAGACTTCCTCCTCATCGCTAACAAAAAAATAGATAACCAGATATTGCACGGGTGATTTCTGCTGATTGAATGGAGCATGTTTAATTCTGCCATCGAAAAAAAGGGAGTCTCCCTTACGAAGATTAAGCACCGTGTCATCTAAATGGAATTTTACTTCACCCTCTATCATGTATAAAAACTCGTAGGCAGCAGTAGATACTAATGGGCGCTTATTTCCTGGATCAAGCGTTACTATGGAAATCTGGAAATCATTGTTGTCTAAGGTATGTTCAAAAATAGACTGATAGTGAAAACCTACTGCACTTTCTTCTTTAACATAGGGGACATAATTCTCCTGCCGGACAAGTAGATATCCGCTGAAGTCTCCCTGTTGGTTGATCTCTGCAAAGAAATCTTGTGGTTCTACGCCAAGTACATTGATTAGTTGGAAAAGAGTGGGAATAGTTGGGATAATGCGCCCGTTCTCTATTTTTGAAAGCATAGCCGAGCTGACCCCTGCTGCCTTTGATAAGTCGATAAGACGAAGTTCTTTTTCCTTGCGATAAGCCCGAAGTTTAGGTCCTATTTGGTGGATTTCGTAGCCAGATCCTAATTTCATTATTTTTCTTTTTCTAAAAGGGGAATATAGCAGATGTTTGGTAAAGATAGTTAAGCCATAGCATTAATATGACGGTCAGCATGTTTTTTGAGCTTTTACATATAGCGCGTAGAGATTATTTGATATACTGACGATTAAGTGGTTTGCCATAGCAAACCTACTCAATGCTTGCATTTACGCTGGGAAGTGGCTTGCGCTTGCCCTGATAAGCTTGACTTCATCAGCGGCCTGTCCTGACAAGCTATGCTTCGTCAGTGGCCGATGTCGCAAATCCAAGATTCCAGACGATGAATGTCTGGACTGTAAGCCCGACATTTATCGTTCCCCGT
>JALEGO010000061.1 GCA_022763165.1 Flavobacteriales bacterium | reverse complement strand
TTCACGAATATGCCTAAAGGCAGACATGGTGTCCACTCCTCTAAAACCTGCGTCTAGAACTGCAATCGTGAGGCCACTGCCAGTCAAACCCAAATCGTGCAAATAAGGGACCTTGATCATTTCGTTTTGACCGAAAGCCACTCCATAATCCAAAGACTTCAAGACAGTAGGATAAAGATCAATTCTGAAGTTTCGCTTCTTTCTAACGAAAGCAACGAAATTAAGACGTTCAATATCTTCAATGTCCAGAACATTATTGAGTGATACCAAAGCCATATTCTGCCATTTCGAAACCGCTATAATTTCATGTCCTAAATTTGCTATGCTCTTAAGGTATTCAACACAAACAGGAAGATCCGTTGCATCCAAAGCTATGCCCGCCCTGCTGCGTCTATCTAGGGCTTCCTCACTTAGAATTTTAAGCGGTTGTTCTATTAAATGTTCTGAACAGCCTTTATCACTAAATCCGACCCATACAAGGTGCTTGTTTTGGGTTTTTCCTATCAAACCCAAAAAGCAAATGGATATGATCAAAATAATTCTCAATGTGAATGGCTTATTAAGGTCATTTTTACGCTGAACCCTTCTTGTGTGATTCCCCCAGAGGTATTGGTGTAAAAGTGAATTGAATCCCTTTCAAAATAAACTAATCCAACATTCCTTGAATATTTCTCCTCTGCATACCATCTATGTGTAAGATAATCTTTGTCTTGTTGAACAACCGTAAGTGCTGAATCAAAAACCATAGTATCTAATGTTATTCTAGTATCGACATCAGTGTATCGATATTCTTGTTCTTCACCTGCATTTAAAACATTTCCATTCCATGTTTTGTTCTCTTTCACTGGAAAAATTAATTTCACTTTTCTTTGATTTTCTTCGACTTTTTCAATTCTTTCTTCAGAAATTGTAGAAGTCCAAATATCAAGTATGGTCCAATTCACTTGATTCAATCTTCTTGAGTAACGCTTGATTATTTGAATTTCTTTACCATTGTCAAAGTATGAAGAATCAACTACTTCTTTTAATTGATACGACTTCATTACATCTTCAAGGCCATAGAATGTGCTGTCCACATTATAAATACTCCAATGTCCAGCCCCTGAAGGATAATAGTTCTTTCCCAAATTAATGGACACCGAGGATTCTTTTTTGCATGAAGAAATCAAAAGAAAAAAGACTATGGCATACGCCATAAAACTCTTCAAATCACTCATTGATAAAAAAAGAATTCATTTCCATTTTAAAACTCACTCCTGTAGTGTCCCCGCTTCCATTAAGAGTTTGAAACTCTAAAGAATCATTACGCAAATATATTAAACCAATATGCTTTCCATATACCTCATATTTATGGAATTTTTGGATAATATTTTGATTTAACAATTGGGTTACTGTCAATGTAGAATCAGATGTGAAAGCGCTAGAGGTCTGGAAAGAAAAATCAATGCTGTCAATTTCAAATTCCATTGACTCCATCGCATTCTTGGCATTGCCATCCCAAGTCTTGTTTGATTTTAAAGGGAAAGCCAATTTCACTATTCGCTTGTTTTCCTCAACGCGTTCTGCAAATAGTTCATCTTTATAAGCCAACCAAACATCCTGAATAGTCCAATTGTCCGTTGCCGATTCTCTCCTAGATCGAACAATTCTATATGCTTCTTTACCTTCTTGATCAAGAAATGTGGTGTCTACCTCTTCTCTTATTTGAAAAGTTTTCGTAAAAACGTCCAAACCATAAATAACTGAATCACAGTCATAAATAATCCATGAACCTTGAGTCAGGGGAAAATAATCATAGCCGAAATCTGGAATAATGGTCTCATCTCTTTTGCAGGCGCTAAAGATTAAGCACAGTATAATAAACCAATTAACTGTTTGAACTGAACTTTTGAACCAGTTGATCATCCTCTCTACAAATAAAACCTCCTCCAAGAACATCCTCTCCTTCATAGAAGACCGCAGATTGCCCAGGTGCTATGCCCTGAACAGGACCATAAAACTCGACTTGAAGCAAATCATCATCAAGTTCGGTTATGTCACTTAATGTTCCAGAATCTTTGTATCTAACCTTTGTTAAAACCTCTTTTTGATCTTTAAACGTGGGATATTTGATTTTATTTAGTTTTTTCACCCACATTTTCTGTTTTTTCAAATCATCCTTATCACCTAAAACAACTGTATTATCTAACGGATTGATACTTATCACATATTTAGGGTCCCCAAATGCCTGACCAAGTCCTTTTCTCTGCCCTATTGTATAAAAGGGATATCCGTCATGTTCTCCTATTGTCTTTCCATGAACGTCTAGAAATTTCCCTCCTTTTACTTTTTCCTCTAAGCCAGGAATTCTTCTTTTCAAAAATCCCCGGTAATCATTGTCAGGAATAAAGCAAATCTCATAGCTTTCAGGTTTAGCAACCAGCTCATGAAGACCTTCATCCAAAGCCATTTGGCGAATTTCAGACTTTTTAAAACCTCCGACAGGGAATTTGCTTCTTCTTAAACTTTCCTGCGAAAGTCCCCATAAAACGTAGGACTGATCTTTATTGGTATCCTTTCCTTTGGAAACCAAATACCGACCATTTTCTTCTCTTACTTGCGCATAATGACCTGTTGCAATAAATTCACAATCCAGTTGATCTGCCCTGCGTAGTAGCGCCTCCCATTTGATATGCGTATTGCACAAAACACAAGGGTTGGGAGTTCTTCCATGCATATACTCCTCTACAAAGTTATCTATGATATAATCGCCAAATTCATCACGGATATCTAAAATAAAGTGATGAAACCCTCGATCCACAGCCATTTGTCGAGCATCATTTATAGAATCCAAACTACAGCAACCTGTTTCCTTTTTGCCTCCTCCAGAACTCTGGTAATCCCAT
>JALEGO010000604.1 GCA_022763165.1 Flavobacteriales bacterium | reverse complement strand
CTAATTTTGTAGAGTCGCTCTATAGCTCCTGCTTAAGTAGGAGAGGAAAGTCCGGACAACAAAGGGTAGTACACCTTATGAAAATAAGGGCAAATTGAGTTTCTCAATTTGACAGATAGTGCCACAGAAAATATACAGCCTTCGGGTAATGGTGAAAATGTGAGGTAAGAGCTCACACTTGTTACGAGTAATCGTAGCTCGAGGTAAACCTTGTACGTTGCAAGATCATGTAAACCAAGGATTGAGGGTGACCCGCCTGATCTTGGAGGGTAGATCGCGCAGATAAATGATAGAGGTTCGTTTATCACAGATAAATGAATACAGAATCCGGCTTATAGACTTGGGGTCCGTTTTACGGACCCTTTTTTCTTTGGCGTGCCCCTATCGGGTCGGGTGTTTCGCTATATCTTTTGCTTTGGCATAGATTCAGTCCACATTTCGTCAGGCTCAATGTGACACAATAGTAGTGCAGTGCTGAGCATGAAGAAGTACAAACGGCCCATTTCTAAGCAAAAGGATATCGCTTCACCCCCTCACGCAAACGAAAACAAAAAAGGCAACTCTTCGAGCTGCCTTTTGTACACGTTTATGTTGTTAAATTAATTATACGTAGGAAGAAATGAATATTCCTTGGCATAATAAAGCATTTGCTCTTTAAAGCTATGTGTGTATTCTACTTTTACATCAACGATTTCGTCTTGATCATTCATCACAGGAACTAAAATCGGGTTAATAAAACCACTATATGGAGCAATATTCAATTTTTCATATCGATCCAATACTTCATTGTGCAATTGTCGATCAACTTTCACACCATAATCTTCAACCAAGGCTTTTCCAGAATCATAATCTCCTTCTGATTTGATTCTTTGGATCTCTTTAAGAAGCTCGCCAAACAAAGTTTTAAGCTTGCCATAGTCATTCACAACAAAGTATGTTTTGCCATCTTTTTCTTTCTTTTCCACAACATTATCATCCATTCCTTTCTCATAAACCCACTTAGCAACAAGTTGCCTGTTTCTCATATGAGCTTCTTCCAAATCTTCTCCAAGTTCTAACCTCATGAGTTGTGTCATCAAACCATTTCTAATGTAATCATCATAGGCGGCTTTACCATATTCTAGTGACTCCATTACTCCAATCTCTACTAGTTTCTCATCATAGAGATAGTAAAGAGCTACCAAATCAGCTCTAGCTTCTTCTAAAGTTGAAGCATAGTTTTTCAAAGTAACATCTGGAGAAGATATGCCTTCATTTATTTTTCCACTTGCATGGCCAATGACCTCGTGCATATCAGTATGCAAAACATCTGAATATGAACCAAATTCTTTGGATCTTTTGATTTCTTCTTCATCAATGCAGAACTCCTGAAGAAACCCACTTCCTTTGCTAGCCATATCGTAAGCATGAACGATATTTCCCAATTGAACAGACTTAGAGCCGTGCTTTTCTCGAATCCAATTAGAATTCGGAAGGTTAATACCAATTGGAGTTGATGGAGATGCATCTCCCGACTCAACAACAACCGTAATCACCTTTGCAGAAATACCCGTTACATTTTCCTTCTTGTGTTCATCTGAAATTGGAGAATTGTCTTCAAACCACTGCGCGAAACTTCCTATTTTCTGGATTCTTTTTGAGGCCTCAAAGTCTCGAATAGAGAGGACTGACTCAAATGATCCCTTTTTACTCAATGGATCTTCATATGTCTCAATGAATCCATTAACAACATCTACAACAGAGTTTACATCGTTAACCCAAGCAATATTATATTCATCAAACATCTTAAGATCTCCACTTTTGTAATAGGCTACAAGTTTCTCTAATGCTCTTTTTTGATTTGGGTTTTCTGCTACTGTAACAGCTTTCTCCAGCCAAAAAACAATTTTTTCGATTGCTTTTGAGTACATACCACCAATTTTCCAAACCTTCTCCTTTAGTTGGCCTCCTTCTCTTACTACTTTAGAATTTAAACCATAAGAAATCGGGTTTGGATCACCTTTATCTATCATTTTGTCATAGAATGCCTCAGCTTCTTTAGTAGTAATATCTTCATCATAAAAGTTAACAGCAGACTTGGCTACAAGGTCAATGCTTGGATCTAAATTGACTTTCTTAGGGGCAATGGTTTGATCAAACATAACTTTAGTAATCTTGCCCAAAAACGCTTCATACGATTCTCCTTTCTCCAGTGGTAAAAGGTTTTTGTCCAAAGAATTGAGTAATTCTGTAAAATAAGTTTCGGAAAATTCAGGTTCAAATTTGTACTTAGCATAATGATGGTGAATGCCATTTGAAAACCAAACTCTCTTGGTGTAAGTCATGAACTTTTTGAAATCATCTGTTGTACGGTCTCCTTCATAAGAATTCACAATGGCCTCAAGTGTTCTACGAATGCACAGATTGTGCTTGTAGTTTTGATCCCAAACAATATCTCTTCCTGACAAGGCAGCTTGATAAAGATAATAGACCAATTGCTTTTCCTTTTTCTTAAGGTTTTCAAAACCAGGAATTTGGTATCTGAGTATTTTAAGATCTGCAATTTGTTCTGTCATATAATCAAACTCTGTATTTTCCTGAGTTTGATTGTTGTTGTCAGTGTCATCCTGATTCTGAACGGTAGTATCACCACAAGCCATGAATGTAAGGATGAAAATTGAAAAAGATAGTCTTATTAAATGTTTCATGCTTAAATTAATTTATTAATCCTTTTGGGCTGGCAAATATATGTAATACCATTAGATTGTCTTTTGTCAGACATGATATTTTAAGATTTCGCTTAATTTTGAAGTAGAAAAGTATATATGATAAAATCGCTAAAAGCTCGAGAAAACGAATTGTCTGAAAGTCAAAGGCAAATTGAAATTCTAACTAATGTTGGAGAAACTCCTTTTTCGCATAAATTAAAAGAACTGGGGCATTGGCCTTTGAAATCTCAACAACTTGAGATTTTGCAAATCAATGTCGGGTACATGTGTAATCAGACTTGTGAGCACTGTCATGTTGAT
>JALEGO010000603.1 GCA_022763165.1 Flavobacteriales bacterium | reverse complement strand
GGAGAGAAATAGAAGATAAGTATGGAGAAATATTCTCCTTATCCAAAGTTAAGCATAATAATTTTGTCAAATATCTTCCGAATGGGTGCGCTAGAAGCTTAAGTTATTATGATCCGTTTCCTTTGCATATAGAAAGAGGGGAAGGAGCATATATATATACCATTGAGGGAAATAGACTATTAGATTTAACTAATGGGTATAGTGCTCTCATTCATGGTCACTGCCATCCTGAAGTTAATAAAGCTATCATTAAATCGTTACAAAATGGCATATTATTTTCAACCCCATCAGAAATATTAGGAAAGTTTACAGAATTACTTAGTAGGAGAGTTCCTTCTATGGAAAAAATGCTTATTTGTAATAGTGGAACTGAAGCAACTTTATTTGCATTAAGAACAGCAAGAGCAGTCAGTAAAAAAAACAAAATCTTGAAAATTTATGGGGGATACCATGGATTGCATGATTGCGTGGCTATATCTCCAAGGGATCAAGCGATTGATGCTGGAGTTACCGAAGGGATGGTGCAAGATATAATTGAAGTGGATTTTAATGATTTTGAATCATTTGAAAAAGCCATATCTATACATTTTGAAGATTTGGCTGCTGTGATTATAGAACCATTTTTGGGTGCAGGAGGAATTGTACCCCCTAAAGAAGGGTACTTAGAATTTGTCAGGGAAATTACAAGAAAACAGAATATTATTTTGATTTTTGATGAAATTCTTACTTTTAGAATACATGAACATGGAGCTCAAGGTTATTATAACTTACAACCAGACATGACAACTGTTGGGAAAATAGTGGGAGGGGGCTTTCCCATAGGTGTCTTCGGGGGTAAGGCGAGTATAATGAATATTTATGATAAAAAAACTTCTGAAAAACCACTCTATTTCTCAGGCACTTTTAATGGTTATGAAACGGCTATGTACGCTGGTTGCGCTGCTTTAATGCTCTATGATGCTACATCAATAAACCGGTTAAATCTATTGGGGGAATATCTTTATAACAAAATAAAGAAAATTATATCTAAATTGAATTTATCTATGCAAGTTACAAGATGTGGATCAATATTGCAAGTTCACTTTGTGAATGAAGAAATCACGTCTTACGAAATTGTTTTGAAAGCAGAGCAAGAATTGCTGCACTTTTTTCACCTCTCTCTTCTTATGAGAAAATATTATGTAACTCCCAGGGGAATGATAGTTTTGTCTACCCCCATGACTGAAAATGAAATCGGAGCGTTTGCTGAGGCTATTGAAGAGGTGCTAGTAGATTTATTTCCCTTAATACAAGAAAAATATTCGCATTTAATTAGTGCAGGTAATTAATTCTTGACCCTTAGCTATAGCAAGGATGAATTGCAGATTTAATGAATTAAATAATTGGAGATAAGAATGGATATACAAATAGATCAAACTTTAATGAATTCTTATGAGAAAATGAGAGAGTACAAACAAGCAAACACCTACCCTTATTTTCCCACAATTGACAAATATCATAACCAGAATGCAATTTTAAATAATGGTAGTGAATATTTAATGTTTGGAACATGTGATTATCTGGGCTTTAATAACAATCAGTTAATAAAAAATTCTTCGATGGAGGCAATAAAGAATTTTGGTACAAACACATATGGAGCCCAAATATCATGTGGTTATACTAAATATCACAATCAACTTGAAACAAAGTTAGCTAATCTTCTCAATAAGGAATCGGCCATTCTATTTCCTTCAGGAATGTCTGCAAATATGGCATTATTATCAACTTTCTTTAGTAAAGAAGATCTTATTATTAACGATCAATTTAACCATGCTTCCAGTTTCTTAGGATCTAAGTTGTCATTTGCTAAGGTAGAGGCATTTCCGCATGGTTCCTTAAACAAATTAGAAGACATTCTTAAAGCTAATCAAAATGCTCGAAACAAAGCAATTGTTGTTGATGGTTTATTTAGCGCAGATGGTGATTTTTCTGATCTTACAAGTATTAGTGATTTAGCTAGGCGTTATAATGCATTGTTTATTGTAGATGAAGCCCATTCTTTTGGAGCCTGTGGGCCAAATGGTTGCGGAGCCTCAGAGATGTATGGGGTACTTAAAGATGTTGATATTATCACAGGTACTATGAGTAAAGCTATAGGGAGTGTTGGTGGATACTTAGCTGGGGATAGTAGGATTATTGAAATTTTGCGTCATAATTCCTCCTTATATACAGGTTCACGTGGATCTCCTCCTGCAGTAGTAGCAGCATCACTAAAAGGATTAGAGTTGCTGTCTCTTGATGCGGGGATAGAGGCGAGAAGAAAACTCTGGGATAATGTTAATTTTCTTACAAACTTACTTAGAGTTGAAGAAATAGCCGATAGCAATAGTTATATCATTCCAGTAATGATAGGAGATGATGAAATTGCTCTTAGAATGTCTAATTGGCTTCATAGAAGAGGTGTATTGGTGCCTGCAATGATATATCCACTGGTACCCAAAAACAGAGCTCTTATAAGACTTGGAGTAACAGCATGGCATACAAAAGATGAGTGCGTAAAGCTAGCTTCTCTTTTATGTGAGGCGAAGAAGCTATTTAAATTCTAGCGTAACATTAAAGAAAAGAAAGAGTGAGTTAGTTGATTTTTTCGAACTTACTTACAGAAAATTATATAAAGAGGATAAGGAAATAGGCTGTTCTTATGAAATTAAAATATGCAAAAGAAAATTTAGATAATTTTACAAGTTCAGAAAAGGTGGAGTCTGCCCTATCAACTCAAATAGATGAATGGAACAATACACAATATAAGTATTACAAAGAAAAATACATTCATAAAATATTTGAGGAATTAGCAGATGTTAATAAAGACAGAATAGCATTGGTATATGAAGACCAACAAATAACTTATGAAATATTAAATAAAAAGGCTAATCAATTAGCTCACTATCTTAAAAGAAATTTTGGGGGGAATGAAACCTTAATAGGAATAAGTGTTCCACGAAGTCTTGAGTTAATAATAGGGTTACTAGGTATACTTAAGAGTGGGGGAGTATATGTGCCGTTGGATCCAGAATATCCCAAGGATCGATTAGAGTACATGGTAGAAGATGCAGGTATAGAGGTATTATTAACTACAAAAAAATTAGCTTCACAATGGAAAGGGTATAACGGAAAGATAATATGTCTTGATAGCACTGAATTTTCAACAGAGCCAACTTACAATCTAGATGTTAAAATATTTCCAGATAATTTAGCTTATATTATTTATACTTCAGGAAGCACAGGAAAGCCGAAAGGAGCTGGGATTTTACATCATGCTTTAATTAATAGATTAGAATGGCAACAAATGGCCTATAATCTTAAAACAACCGATGTAATCTTACATAAAAGCTCCATTGGATTTGATGTTTCAATTTGGGAGTTATTATGGAGTTATATAGCTGGTTGTAAATTGGTTGTTACTCCTTTGAGTATTCAAAAAGATCTAGATGGATTGCTTTTATGTATTAAGAAGCAACAGATAACCACAACACATTTTGTTCCTTCACTTTTAGATTTATTTTTATCAAATCAAAATGATTATCCTATGCAATTTGTTATATGCAGTGGGGAAGCATTAACACCTAAAATATACTCTAAATTTAATACAAAATATCCACAAACAAAAGTATATAATCTTTATGGGCCGACAGAAGCTACAATAGATGTAACCCATTATACATGTATGGGGAAAGAGAAGTTTGAAAATATCCCTATAGGTACTCCAATATACAATACTCAAATATATATTCTGGATGAATTTCTAACTCCTGTTCCCCTGGGGGGCGAAGGAGAAATATATATAGGAGGCGTAGGGCTTGCGAGAGGCTATTTAAACAGACCTAGTCTTACAGCTGAGAAATTCATACCCAATCCTTTTGCTAAGGGAGAGATGGTAGGTAGTCGGTTATATAAGACAGGAGATTTAGGAAGATACTTACCAAATGGGAATATCGAGTTTTTGGGTAGAATAGATCATCAAGTAAAAATAAGAGGATTTAGAATTGAACTGGGTGAAATAGAATCTATTATACAAAATGTTAAAGGTATTAAGCAATGCGTGGTGTTAGCTAGAGAAGATGTAGAAGATCAGAAAAAATTAGTCGGATATATTGTTGTAGAAAACAATGGAAATAAAAATGAAATAATAAAACAGTGCAGAGAATTGTGTAAATCCAAGCTTCCAGATTATATGCAGCCATCCCAAATAATGATATTAGAAGGTATACCACTTACATCTAGTGGAAAGGTGGATAGGAAGGCCTTGCCGATTCCTAAGGGTAGGGAGGGGCTAGATATATATGAAGGACCCATTGGACAACTAGAGGAACAACTAGTTAATATTTGGAAAAATATATTAAAAATAGATAAAATAGGAAGAAATGATAGCTTTTTTATTTTAGGAGGAAGTTCTTTAACCTTAATGGCAGTAAGGGCGGAAATTATTGATATTTATAATGTGAATGTCCCGCTACATTTTTTATTCAATAATCCATTTGTTCAAGCTTTGGCTAAAAAAATAGAAAAATTATCAGAGAATAAAAATGAGGATTTAAACTCTAGGATCATACCTGTTCCTAGAGATAGAGAAATTCCTTTGACTTTCCAACAAAAAATTTGTTTAGAAGCATCCAAGCAAAAAGAGGGAAATATTTTGTTTAACGAGCCTTATTTGTTTAGATGTCAGGGGCTTTTTAATATTGATGCTTTTCAGCAAAGCATTAATCTACTCTTTGAAAGAAATGAAATATTTAGGTCGACGATAAATGTTAAAAATGAAACTTTGACCATCCATGAAAAGGTAAACCCATATATAGAACATCATGATTGGCGGGAAATTTCTACTTCTTTAACGCAAGAGAATGCTTGTGCATTGGTTTTAAAACACAGCGCAATTCCATGCAATATTGAGGATGGACCATTATTAAAATTCATTGTTATCAGATTGTCAGAGGATTCCCATTATTTGGGAATAATAATACATCATATAATAAACGATGGTGAGTCTCAAGCGCTTTTGATAAATGAATTAAAAAACATTTACAAACATATTTTGGGGAATCAATCGCTAAGTAATTTACCTGAAACTTTTGTACAGTATCCTGATTATTGCCACTGGCAAAATCATTTTTATGTTAATGGGGGATATGAACCAACTCTACTGTTTTGGGAAAAGAAGCTGTCGCATGCAAATGAGCAGAATATTTTAAAATTAGATTACCAAAGAAGAACACATCAGTTATACGAAGGGGATAATGAACAAATTGTTTTGTCCGAGGAGATAACTGAATGCCTTAAAAAATACGCTACTGAACAAGGGGTTACCTTATTTACTGTCTTATTTACTATTTTCAGTATTCTGATAAGTTCTAATTCAAGCGTGAAGGATATTACTATATATACTCCTGTAGCTAATAGAGAAAAAAAGGAACTCAGGAATATGTTAGGGTTCTTTGCTAATAGAGTCTTTTTGCGTGTTAACTTAGAAAAAAACATGCAATTTTCTAAATTATTAAAAAGAGTTTTTGAGATAATAATCGAGGGGTTTGAACATCAGGATTACCCATGGAATGATATGATGGAAAGGGTAAACTCGAACCGTAGTAATTTATT
This sequence comes from Flavobacteriales bacterium, assembly GCA_022763165.1. Classification (GTDB taxonomy): domain Bacteria; phylum Bacteroidota; class Bacteroidia; order Flavobacteriales_G; family JALEGO01; genus JALEGO01. The sequence goes on along the minus strand of JALEGO010000603.1, from coordinate 11,892 downwards.
TCCTTTGGTGCAAGCAAGCTTTGCTTTTCAAAATGTATCTTCAGAACACTCTTGTCCATTTACTTTTTCCGAAAATGTTATATTAGAACCTATTAATATTAACAGAAGGATGGCTCTTTCAGAGTTTCGTCTCGAAATATTTGAACTAGGAAAAACACTGAAGTGTATCTTTGAGTATAATACAAACTTATTTAAACTTCAAACGGTTAAAAAGCTAATCAAAAATTTCCAAATAATTATAAAGGAAGTTTTAGAAGATCCAAATCAATATTTAAATGATTTAATGGAGAAAAATTAGCTATGACTATCTTAGAAGTTCCTGTGAGAAAAAAGAACAAATATAAACTTTCATTTGTGAAAACTAATTTTGCTAAAGGAGTTTTGTTTTGTTTATTATCTTTTTTTTGTTTTGCTCTTATGGGAGCACTGGTGAAGCAAGCGGCTCCTAATGCTTCAACACCACAGATTCTATTTTTTCAAAATTCTATTGGTTTGATAATTGTTTTACCTTTTGTCTTGTTAAATAAAGGGCTGACATTAAAAACTGAACACATTTATATGCATCTTTTTCGTTCATTAATAGGTGCAGCAGGGATGTATTTTTTGTTTTGTTCGATTAGTTTAATTTCTTTGACCAATGCTATTTTGTTAACTTATACTGCGTCACTCTGGATACCGTTAATAGTATGGTTGCTTTTTCATCAAAAAGTTCAAAAAATTGCTTGGATTGGTATCTTTACTGGATTTATAGGTATTATTTTAATCTTAAATCCTAATGCAAAAATGGTTCATTTTGGTTCGTTAATCGCAATATTAAGCGGTATTTGCTTGGCTTTCGTTTTACTTGTAATAAGGCGCTTGAATGCCACTGAACCGATGATGCGGATTGTATTTTATTCGTTTCTTTTTTCGTCGATAATATTTTTGCCTTTTGCAATTTGTGCCTGGCGCGAACTCACCTTACAAACTGTAATGTATTTTTTAGGTATTAGTTGTGCTTTAATTTTTTCTCAAATTTTCATAGCTATTGCTTATCGTTACGCTTCTGCTGTAGAGCTAGCGCCATTCGTTTATTCATCAGTTGTTTTTGCTGCATTAATAAATTGGTTAACTTGGACTCAATTACCTACATATCTAGAAATATTTGGTATTTTATTTGTTGTAATTGGAGGAATAGTAACCACATGGAAACCCAAAGAAGTTCTCATCAGAGAACCTCTTAATTTAAAGTCTACCCGCAACTGAATTGCTGTCGAGAGAATTTTAATAGAGAAAAAGCCAGGAGGAAAAATGGATAGGTTAGTTAAGCAACTTTCAACAGGTTATCATCCCATCATATTTGAGCCAAGAACAGGAACATATAAAGAAGTTAAGGAAAGATTACTTGAAACAGGGTTTGTATTTTTTAAGTTCTTAGACACTATAGGTGAGACAGAATTGGGCCTAAATGTTGATCCTGCATTAACAAATATAGGAGATGCTGAGATTCTCGATGGAATAGGTACACTATGTGTAGTGGGAACTTGTGAATTAAATTTTCACAAAGTTAAATGTATAGCAGACGTAAATTTGCAGACTAGACATGGGATGGCATGTTTAGAACTATTATAAGAGGATTAAGAGAGATCATGAAGAACGTAATAAAAGAAGCCAAAGAACAGAAATTATTGGACTACATTGTGAAAAATCATGAAGGGCAGTATTCAATATGGGCTGGTAATAAATCTGTTCCGGAGGGGTGGTTAGCAGTTGGAAAATCTCAAAGCAAAGAGGCATGCTTAGCTTATATAGACAAAGTTTGGGTAGACATGAGGCCATTAAGTTTAAGAAGCATGACTTGTTAAAATATTAAAATAAGAAAAAGAAAACCAAATTTTTAGGATAATGTATGAATAATAAAACTGCTTTTGTCACAGGTGCTACTAGCGGTATAGGGGCGGCATTCGCAAGAAAGCTAGCTAGCCAAGGATATGATTTAATTCTTACAGGAAGAAGAAAAGAGAAACTTGATGTTTTAGCTAAATCATTATCTACCCGTTATCAAGTTAATGTTGAAGCTATTATCGCTGAACTAACCAATAAGGAAGATCTAAACTTTCTAACTCATAAAATCAAAGAAATTTCTAATCTTAATCTACTTATCAATAATGCTGGTTTTGGAAGAAGGGGCCACTTTGCGTCGGGGGAGTTTGATATATATGAAGACATGATAAATGCACACTGTTATGCAGTGATGAAACTCACCTATACCGCAATTCCCAGATTATTAGAGAGTAATAATGCTGCAATTATTAATGTGTCTTCATTAGGAGGACTTTTTCCATATCGGGATAATACTGTTTATTGTGCCACTAAAGCCTTTATAAGTTTGTTCAGTGAGAGCCTAAATTTGGAGCTTAAAGATAAGGGAATAAGGGTGCAAGCTCTGTGTCCTGGTTTTACAAAGACAGATTTTCATAAGAAGCTAAATGAAGACATAAAAAGCTTAGCTAAAAGGAGGGGACGGTTATGGAAAATTATTTCTTCGGACGATGTGGTAGAGATGTCTTTAACCGCTCTCAGCAAAAACAAGCCACTATGTATTCCAGGTTTCTTTAATAGACTGATTGTAAGGTGGCTTACTCTGCGTAGGTTACCTTGGATCATATGAGGTTTTACTGCAAGAAAAAGTTAAGCAATAAGCAATTGTAGTATTAAAAAATAATATTTTTCGTATTTCTAATGTATATTGTGATTTCTAAAAATTTTTATTTAAATAGGACATTTAAAAGAACATTCATTATGGAAAACAGATTTACAAATAAAAAACTAATTTTTACTTCTTTAATGGGGAATATTTTAGAATTTTATGAATTGACTATTTATGGAGTTTATACTCCAATTATAAGCTCAGTTTTTTTTTCATGTTTTAATGACAGTTATCTGTCTCTTCTTATTACATGGTCTGTGTTTGCCTTTAGTTTTCTAGTGAGGCCGATTGGTGCTTTGTTATTCGGCTTTATTGGAGATCTTTATGGAAGAAGAATTGCATTAAATATAACTATATTTTTAATGAGTATATCAACTTTTATTATCGGCATTCTTCCATCATTTGAATCAATAGGTATTATAGCTCCCATTCTGTTAATACTTTGCAGACTTTTACAAGGGCTAAGCGCGGGGGGTGAATACAATGGCTCTTCAATTTTTCTGCTAGAGCATGCTTCTAAAAAAAGAAAAGGATTTATGGCAGGATTAATAGGTGGGTCAAGTGCTTTTGGAGCGTTACTTGCTACTTGTTCCGGCTATTTAACGTCATATTTTTCAGAAATTGATTGGTTTTGGAGAGTTCCATTTTTAATTGGATCAATAATAGGTTTTATAAACTTTATTCTACGTCGTAACTTGTCTGAAAGCCCTGAGTTTTTGACTCTTGTTGAAAGCAAGAAGATTAAGTACAAATCAAAATTACAAAATAAACTAAAAATAATATATACAGATTATCTTGGATCTTCCATTGTTACAATAGCTTTCGGAGCATTAAATGGCGTGTTAGCCTATACTCTTGTTGGATTTATGATTTCATTTCTCTCTCAGAATATTAAATTACAATATGCACTATCTTTACAAATAAATATGATTGGATTACTTTCTTGTGTTCTTTTTTGTCCAGTCTTTGGAATCATATTTAATAAAATAGAATTACAAAAATCAATGCTTGTAATTATAGCTTCTCTTATAACTTGTGCTCATATTTCTTTTTTCTTGATACAGTGCAATTCCATATATTTAATTTTATTAAGCCAGGTATTTCTTGGAGTAATGGCAGCAGTTATTACAGGTTCAGTCCACAGCTTCGTGCAAGATCTATTCCCTACAGAGGTACGTTATATGGGGATATCTTTAAATTTTTGTATTGGAATGGGAGTTTTTGGAGGTACAACGCCCGCAATCTTGATGTATTTAATGAAAAATTACTTGTATCTTAACATCCCTGCTTATTATATATCTTTTTTCTGCTTATTATTTCTTACATTAATTTTGCTATTTAAATCAAAAAAAACGCCGGTTATATTCAAGTTGAAAGAGCGACATGAAGCAAATTTTTCTTAAATCCTTAAATAGAATAAACCATTTAAGGAAAATTCTGATTGACAATTATAACTGACTCATTACTAGATAATAAGAGTAGTTGCTACAGTATTTATTGTAATAAAATTTATTTTTATTTTTCTAAATTATTTTTTTACTCTTCTTTAATTAAAAAGGTATTTTATTGCTGAGCAGGATATGTTTTCTTTCAAAGAAAAATCATAAACAGGTGAAAAGAATAGAAGCTATATTGAAGGAGGATCATAAGGTGTTGCCTCAGCTCTAATCTTAATGCCTACGTCAGTGCGTACACAGTCGACCGTTAAAACGGCCTAAGTCGTTAAAATTAATAGATGGGCACCTCGAAAAACTCTTTCCTCGTCCTTTTGAAAATCGCTCCCATCGAAAAAATAGTTATTCGAGGTTCTCAGTTTTATGTCGCCAATGATTGTAGATGTGTCTATATCGCCTCATTTTTTTTCCTTTGAAATAGTAAAGTCTCATGAACTCAGCTTTTGTGATTGTTAAAAACCTTTCCTAAAATTCTCTTTAGGTCACCAATGACCCTATCCTTTTTGGGAAGATTCGGAACAATATCTTGAAGCCAGGAGTCCCATTCTTTCTCGAGATTAAGCATGAGTTTTTTCTGGAAAACATCATCAATTCCCGCAAAAGAAATTCCTTTATGAGCGCACTTCTGATCAACTAAGATAGGAAGGATATCAAGTTTTAGCGTATCTGAATAAGCCCCCATGATCCTCCAAATATCATAGTAGTCCCGGACTCTCGAACGCCCCCATCCCCGCTCATGGAGTTTCTTGGCAAATTGAAGAAGGGCTCGGATTTTCTCGGCCACAATTTCCTCTAACGGATAGACATAAACAAACTCCTCAAATGCTTCTCCATACCCATGAATGATGTTTCTCTTCTGAGGTTCCATCAAGATGATTTCCTGAAAGGAAAATTCAGCATATACCTTGGTATGGAAATCTCGATGCCAAGGAAGGCGTGCTTCTATAAGGAAAGCTTTCTGCCCTTCTGGATGTGGCTTTTTTTCAAGATAAGGCTCACTTCTAAACTCAACATTTTCACCGAGAGATTGGGTGGCTTCGGTCGCTCTCAAACATGCCTGATCTATGAATTCGTCTAACTGAGCTAAATCCTTGCCCTCATTTTTGACGCTAAAGTCTAAATCCTGCGAGAAGCGATAATCTCCAAAGTACATTTTCTTTAAGGCCGTGCCCCCTTTAAAAACGAGATTGTTTTTTAGTACTGGAATTTGGGAAAATCCTTTCAACACCCAAGACAAAATATAGTCTTGCTCAATGACTTCCCATTTGACTTTTCGTTCTTGAGAATGCTCTTGAAGCCTTGCTTTTAAGTTCATCTAAATGTTCTCCAATAAATTCCACTTTGGTATAACTTTTCCATGCCTATCTCCCGACGCATCAAGCCTTTGACAGTAAGGCATGGAAAGCTCCATCAACTGCTCCTGAGCATCTTCCTGTACCCCAAGTTGTTCAAAAACCCAACCCAAGCGCTTACATGCAACCAACGAGGTCCTCTTCGCATAGTTTAGCATCACGCCAACAGATACTTTAGAGATTCCCCTCTCATAGGCAAAAATGACCTCTCGGAAGCCGCCACAAAGATCTGGCCTGGACAAACCATCTATCAGTGTCTTTTCTAGATTCGTCATCCAAATTTTTGCTTCCCCAATAAACACGGCTTTTACTCCCCAGTATTTTTGGGGAGAAACACGTAACAAATGATACCGCGTTCCCTTTATCTCATAGTCCTTTATCTTTGATAAGTTCGCGCCTTCTTCCTTTGGAACCGTCAGATAGACTTTTGAAAAAACTTGATCTGTCAGCTCATAATAGGACATGGCAGAGCGATGGCTGATGGCTCCCTTTTTAGCAAGCTTCATGGCTATTTCAAATGAGTGCAGCGGTCCTCCTGCCAAAAGCTCTGTTGGTAAAGCATAAATCCCCTTGTACAAGGAAACCATATCCCCCTTTTTCACCATTAAAGATGTCATTCTAGGAACATAGCTCTCCTTAAGATCCAAAGAGATCGCACTCTTTATCAGATCTTCTTTATCAAAAACTCTTAATCCTGCTTGCGCAAGTAATTTCAGAAATTCTGTAGACATAATCTCCGCCTATGTATCAATTATGTATATCATAACAAATTATGTTGTTGTATGCAATTACAGTACAGAAAGAGAATGATTGATTTTGATAGAAACATAAGCTTCTACTGCTTAAATAAGACAATTATCTATTGGAGGTAGATAACTTAGTTTATGCGGATCATAATCGTATATATAAGTTATCCTGTTTTGATAACCTATAGATAATTTAAAAGATTACGTTGTCCCTCACGCCGCTTTCCTCGTAAGCACTTCAACCTTGCTTCCAAACAACTCAGCCGCTTGCCTTAATGGTTCATCAGCTAAATGGGCATAACGCATTGTGGTTGAGGCTTGAGTATGGCCTAAAAGCTTTCCAACGATGCTCAGACTCAAACCACTTGAGACCAAATGAGACGCATGGGTGTGTCGCAAATCATGTAGACGTAAATCTGAAAGGCCTGCTTTCTTCTTAATTGCCTCCCATCCTTTTTTAATTTCCTGCAAGGGCTTTCCAGGGACTTTTCCAGGGAACAAAAAAGGCGAGTTTGAACGACTCTTCATATTCTTGAGTATTTCGAGAACGACATTAGAAAGAGGAAGGTGTTCCATTCTTTTTTGCTTTGTTGTATGGGCAGATTTTGTCCATACGCCTTTCTCCAAATCAAATTGATCCCATGTGGCAGTTAAAGCTTCACTCCGTCGCGACCCGGTTAAAAGAAGAAGGCGAATGGCATTGGCTACACTTTGATTGTGATAGGTATTTAAAGCGGAAAATAAACTTTGAACTTCCTCGTCATTCAACCAACGATAGCGTTTATACTCCTGATACTTTTCAACCCCGTTCACAGGATTATCAAAGCACCACCCCCATTGAATAGCTAGGTTAAACATTTTACTTAAAAGAGCCCGCACCCTGTTCGCCTTATAGGGAAAGTTTTTTAAATCAGAATGAAGTTTTTGGAGGTCAAAGGTTGAGATGGTATCCACCCTCATACTTCCAAATTTCTTTAGAATGATGTTATTCAAGGCAGCCTTATCTTCCTTATACCCTTTAGGTCTTTTTTTAAGCTCCGCATGATGCTTCAAGTACTCTTCTCCAAGGTCATAGACTGTATAGGCTCTTTTAGGTGTAGGAGGGGTAACAGAGGGATCTTCACCTGCATGGATGCTTAAGGAGAGTTTGCTTGCTGTTTCGCGAGCTTGTTCTGTTGTGATAGAACCATGCACACCAATCTTTATTTTTTTGCTAACATTTTGCTTGTTTCGATATTGTAGGAAATACGTCTTCTTTCCAGTTGGATAAACTCTGACATAAAACCCTGTTACTTCCGTATCCCACATCTCAATTCGTTTGGAAGGATCAGGGGCAATCCCCTCAACAACCCGCTTGGTAAGCTTACATTTATTGGATTTTTTTGCCTGCATCGTTCCTTCCCCCGCTGATGTTTTTCAGTGGATACTATAACAGTCAAAAAATGTGATTGCAATAAAATTGGGGAGCATATGGGGAGCAACAGGCGTCAACTCAGGGGTACTTTGGGGAACTTCTGTCACCCTTGCATCTTGAAAAAAACAAAGAAAACGGCTACCATTATCACCTTATATCACCCTAGGGCTACCTCTAGCTGTTCTGACTACGGATCAGAAGGCTAGGAGTTCGAATCTTCTCGGGCGCGCCAGAGTTTCTCTGAGTTTTTAAGGCTCGGTGAAAAATGAAAAAATCCTATAGGTAGCAAATAGGTAGCATTTGGAAACAAATTGTTACCTTTGGTAGAGCCAGCGGGAATCGAACCCCCGATCTCTACAATGACATTGTATGGCAATGAGGATATCCTACGTTCTCTCTCGTTCTTTTTCGTTGTAAAAATATATATTTTTCAGAAAATTAAAGATATTTTGATGTGTGGAGGATATTTTTATTTTTTTCTAATTCTTCATCGGCTAAACCATATTTTAAACCTTTAGGGATCATGGTAACCAAAATTACCAAGCGAGTTTTAGACACAGCTAAACTCACAAATAAGGCATATGAGATTTGGGATGCTGAAGTTAAAGGCTTTCATGTTATTGTAACGCCTTCCGGACGGAAAACATTCTACTTTAGATATTATGATGCTAATCGAAAAAATCAGCGCATAAAAATAGGGGTGTTTGGAAATATTACATGTGATATAGCTCGCGAAATATCAAAAAGTTTTGCTGGAGATTTAGCCAAAGGAATTGACCCTAAAAAAATAAAAGAAGACAGCAAGAGTCAAGCAAAGGAAGCTATCTCCTTTTCTCACTTCTTTGAGAAATTTACTAAGAACTATAGGCTTATTCACCATAAATCCAGCACAATTAAGGTAGATGATTATATAATCAAGCTCCATATTTTTCCTTTTTTTGGAGATAGAAATCTCAATGAAATTAACAGCAAAGACATTATGGAATTCAAAGAGTCTTTAAAACATATTCCTGTAACCTATAATAAGGGATTTGCAGTTATTCACAAAGCATTTGAACTTTCTGAGCTTTGGGGTTATCGACCAAAAAATAGTAATCCTTGTCGAGGTGTTCAAAAATATCCAGAGCAGAAGAGAGAACGTTTTTTAAAAATTGAAGAATTAAAAAGATTGGAAGAAATTTTACAAGATGAGGAATTTTTACAATTGAAATCAGCTTATGTGTTGGGAGCTATTAGGATGCTCATGTATACGGGTTGCCGTATGAGTTTAACCCTCAAATGGGAATACATACCTAGATGAAAGTTATATCCATCTTCAAGATAGTAAGACAGGAGAAAGGGTTGTCCCCTTAAATGAGCCAGCTAAGAAGGTTTTGGAAAAGTTGAAACAGCAACCTGGAAATCCTTATGTGTTTTGCAGTAATACCCATAAGAATGGGCGCATAGTGAATATTGAAAAGGCTTGGCAAAAAATACGTAAGAGAGCTGACCTTAACGATGTGCGTATTCATGATTTAAGGCATAGTTTTGCTTCATTTGCTATTAAACAAGGATTAGATCTCTACCAAGTTGCCAAACTATTGGGTCACAAGAACATTCGCACAACGACACGATATGCACACTTAGCGAGAGAAGATTTAATCAAAGCTTCTAATATTGTTGGAGGGGTATTTGTAAAATAGGAAACATTCGTAGTATTTTGTGCTTTAAAGGGAATTAGCACTTGCGCTCATTTTTTCTTTCTTCTAAGATACGAGGTAAAATTATTCTTTCGGAGATTTAAAATGAGCGACGTATTAAGCTTAGCAGATACTTGGTGTGTTGTCATAAATTTAGAAGATCAGTATTCTATCTGGCCTGCCAAAAAAGAAATCCCTTATGGTTGGCGCGAAGAAGGCAAGATAGGAACGAAGGAAGATTGTCTAGCGCATGTTAAGGAAGTATGGGTAGACATGAGGCCTCGTAGCTTAAAAGAAGCTATGGCTGTTCAGATACAGGCTGGGGCCATAGGGGGGTAGTCCTCTTGTAACCCTTTCTCTTTATGTAGAGGAGTCTTCTCCTAAACTTTGTAAATGTGTGTGTAAGCTTCCTTGATTACGTTGTTTGGATCGGAGGAAGCCTACATTGTTTCATTCAGTAGCGGGACCTTGGAAAAGTTTATAGGATAGATGTTGTTTGCTCCCTAGTAAAAAAGATCTTCTGTAATCCAAGAATGTGTAATGCCTTTGTCTTGTCTGGTTTTCAAAGCGACCGCTCCAACATATCCACAAGTTAAGCTAAATTCTTTTAAAAGCCACTTTTGAGTAAATGGCTTATTTTGTCCTTCCTGGGATAGAGAGATAGGATCTTTTCTGATGTCTAACTCAATCTTTATGGGAGAATAGGAAAATCCATGTCCTAGAGCTTTTATGAGGGATTCTTTACACACCCATATCCTAAAAAAAGATAAAGGTTGTTTTTCTATGGGCTTACCATAAAAAACTTTCTGTTCTTTTTTTGAAAGCACTTGTTGTACAACTCCAGGCTCAACAATATCGGCTTTTATATATTCAATATCTATCCCTACGAACTTCTTGAGAGAAAAGGCATAAACAACCATATTATTGGAATGAGAGAGGTTAAAATAAATAGGATTATCTTGCTTTGATTGCTTCATGAGAGGTTTTCCATACACATTATAGGTAAAATCTATATTTGAAGGAAATTTCTTAAGATAAGCTGCTAAAAGGTGACGCAGGATCCCGCGTGCAATCACGAAGACGGACTGATCTCCTTCGAACTTAAAGCTGGTCGCTCTTTCTCTCTCATCAGTCGATAAACAATCCAACAAATGTTGGTAAAAGGCTGCTGACAATTGACAAATATCTACATGCCAAAGTTGGATGCTGTCCAGAGACAAATGAAAGATATCTTCTCTTACATCCTTGTTTTCTGTCTTGATGTTTCGTGTCATGAAAAAAGGGATCTCTCGTCTATCAGTTCATGTATTTAAATATTTACAATCTCTTTTTTATAACTTCCATGTCAAATGTAAAACAGGAGAAATATCTCTTTTGCTTTAGGGGGGCAAGCTGCAGACCTTTTCCCGCGTTTAGAGTTTGAAAAAGTTGTACGCATCTTACTCTTTTAAAAATATGCTACACAAGAAAAGAAGATCTTATACCTGAAGCTTTAGTACAGTACTTATCAGAGCGTACCTACGGAAAACCGAAGAGAGGTTTTTTTATCTGGGTTGGGTTAGCAAGCCCTATTGATACGAGTCTCTTTTTCATCGCGCTACTCATGAAGAAAAAGTTTCGTTTCTGCTTGGATCTGCTTTTGCCATTAGGAATAAAGCGCAATTTAAAAATTGCCTGCGTCTAAATTTTTCTTACTTGCGAGAGAAAGACGTAGAAGAAGGCATAAAACTTCTTGCGCGGATTATTATAAACTCATAGTCGTTTAGCAATACTCTCAAAACCTTCCTATTGAACATGCTCAATAGAGGTATATCCTACAAGCGCCATCGTCATGTTTAGTTCGTCATGGAGTATTTCTAAGATCTTATAAATACCGTCTGTCCCTCCAACAGCAAGTCCACACAAGACGGATTTTCCAATCAGAACAACATGTGTTCCAAGGGCAAGAATGCTAAAGATATCTAATCTTTTTTTATACCATCATCCATCAAGATCAACAGTTTGTTATCTCCCCCCAGCTGTGACAGAAGACAAGGCTTCTATGGTCGCTTGTGCTTTTTTACTCTTTCCTAATAGTTTAAATTAAGTTAACATTTAAATTTATTTTTTCTAATGTCATATTCCGTTAGAGTTTTTAAAAACTCTAATAATTTTTATTACAAGGCAAGGTGTATTTGCGAATGAGTTCATATTACTTAAAACCAACTATTAAAGCAGAGCCCCTCATTTGGCAATGGTACGCATGGTCTTATCTGATTCCTCCTCTTACGGCCGCTTGTAACATTGCTGAGCGCCACTTAAAAATTATGCAATCCTATGTTCAAAACCCACAGATTCATGCACAAGCTATCAAAGATCCTAAACTCCTTGGGGGCCCTTTTATCGATTTAGAGGGACAAAAGGTTGATGAGGTCAAAGCACTTCTGGAACAAACAAAAAAGGATTGTCAGGAACTGCTGACGCTCCATGATGCCTTCAAAGAAACAGACCGTATGATTCAAGCAGAATGTCGAGGAGATACTTTAGAACCTTTCTATAAGCGTATTCCGAGCTCTCTT
>JALEGO010000060.1 GCA_022763165.1 Flavobacteriales bacterium | reverse complement strand
TGATTATGAATTAAGCCTTGAAGACAGAATTAAACACTATGGACAAAAAGATCATGTAAGGTATTACGGTAAAACAGACTTGATTAATCGTCTAACTAAAACAGGGTTTAAAGTTGATGATATTAAAGCGAAAAGCTTTATGGATCCTTCACAACTTGAGTTAAATAAAGTATCAGAAAACGATTGGATGTTAATTTGCACAAAATGATCCAAGTGATTTCTTATGTCTAACTCACTTTTCCACCTAAGTTTCTATATATGGAAAGTAGTTTTTGCTCCTCGCTTTGCCAGTTGTACTTTTTTCTGGCTTCTAATGCATTGACCTGCAGTCTTTCCCATAAAGACTTGTTTGATAACAGCAAATTCAATCCAGCAGAAATCTCATCGGGTTCCAATGTTTCCAATAAATAGGAAACTTCGAATTGCTCATTGAACTTAGCATACTCTGGATAATTCATAGCCAGTTGAGGAACACCATTGTGCATGTAATCAAAAAAACGATTGCATAGCGAATGTTTGTTGGACATACCATCAGCGGCAAACAAAGTTATACCGATAAGAGCTCCAGGTGTAATTTGAGCAAGCTCTTCCGGTTTGAGATAGCCTTTCATCGTAATTTTGTCTTGTAAATGATCTAAAGCAATCTTAGATTTTAAAGCATCATAAATATCACCCTCTCCGCATACAACCAAATGCGAATCTACTTTTTTCATGGCTTCAAATAGCTCTTCCAAACCCCTTCCATGATTAACGGCTCCCTGGTATAAAATGTATTTTCTTTCTTGCTCAGGAAAATCTCTTAAAACGGTAATATTGCGAATAATATCTAATTCAACCCCGATATTCGCATATAACTTCTGATAACCAAAGGAGATCGTATATCCTGCATCAATTTTCCTAAGCGTTAATCGCTCCACGAACCTCCAAACACTCTTCGTAAATGGACGATGCACAACCTCCTCCAATTCGGTAAAGTATTCATGTGCATCAAATACCAATTTTTTTCTTCTAAAGAGTTTGACTAAGTATCCAGGTAACACCGTATCTAGGTCAATAGAACAGATTACTTCAAATTTTGAAAACAATAAAAACCAAAACAGTCTGAAGTTATATTCCAAGTAAAACAGTTTGCCTTTCTCAAAAAGACAATTGATTCTTTTTTGCTTAAAAGATCGTGTTTTTAAATCCGTAGAGTTCTTTTTTAAACGGCCTACAAGTAGCACTTCATATCCACCTTGGACAAGACTATTGCAAATCCTATGCATTCTCTGATCATAGTTAAGATCATTCGTGACTGTGCAAATAATTCGCTTTAGAGGTTCTGCTCGATCCATTTTGAAGTAAGAGGGATTTTTGTGCCGTTCACCTCAATTAGTGGAGGATCGAAAGGGGGGAAGTATGTGGCTCTGTAGTATTTGAGTATTTTTTCCTTTGGCCAAGTGGCACTGATATTTTTAAGATGTTTAATATCAGACCTTAAGTGAAAAGCTGAGCTTCTGTCGGTAAAAGAACTTTGCGCTCGTTCCTGATAATTTTCTTGAATCAGATCTTTCAGATGGTTTTCAAATAATGCAATGGAATGCTCATAGGTCTCCAGATAAAGATCTTTAACCGAAATCCCTTCCTTTAATTTCCACCTTTTCTCAAATAGTATGGATCCCGAATCAATTCCTACATCCAATGTATGAATGGTGGTTCCAAAAATCTTAGATTCATCTATAATCGCAAAACTAAACTGATTGCAGCCTCTGTACTCAGGTAGAGGAGCCATGTGTAAATTGATCGCCTTTTTTGCTAAGGAGATATGTTCTGATTTTAATATTTCATGGTATTGAATGCTAATAAGTAAATCTACTTTACCCAGAGAATTCAATTCATCTAACGAATTCAAAAATGGAATTCCTATAGCTTGACTAAGCTCCTTGATATTACAGTTGTCACTTAATAAACCAGGCCTATTGTTTGACAAACTGCCTACAATAGCAAAACCATATTCTTGCTGCTTCTCAATTAGATGTCTAAAGCAATGCATTCCAATGTCCTTTGAACCTAGAAAGACTACCTTTTTGCTCATGCGCGATTTTAATATGGGCAAATATATTTTATATAAATGCAAATTGTTCAGAAAAATTGTGTTTTGAGTTTTTCAGAAAAATGATTTCAGCAGTTTAGCTTAATTTTGTCGTAATGCAAGTTCAAAAAAATGTCTCACTACTAAACTACAATACATTCGGTGTAGAAGTCTATAGCCACAATTTTGTGGAGGTTAATGAGGTCCACACTGTTAAAAATCTAATTGAGTCAGGTTACTTGGATCAAAACTATTTAATCTTAGGAGGAGGCAGTAATGTCCTTTTTACTAAAGATTTTGATGGACTTATAATTAGAAATACGATAACGGGTATTGAGTTGATAGAAAAGAACAGTCACTATCTTGTGAAGGCTGGAGCTGGGGTTGTTTGGCATAAGCTGGTGGAGTTTTGTATTGCTCAGGATATTTCAGGCATTGAGAATTTGTCATTGATCCCTGGGTCATGCGGAGCCGCGCCTATCCAAAATATAGGGGCTTACGGGGTCGAATTGAAAGATGTGTTTAATGAACTTGAGGCTATTGACCTTGAAACAGGAATGACAAAAACCTTCACCAAGGATGATTGCGATTTTGGTTATAGGAACAGCGTCTTTAAAAATGAGCTTAAGGGTCAATATTTGATCATAAGTTTGACACTGCAGTTGAAAAAGAAGTTTGAATTCAATACTTCTTACGGAGCGATCGAAAATGAACTGCAAAATCTCGGTGTGGAAAAGCTAAGTCCTAAAATCATCAGTCAAGCAGTTTGTAATATTAGACGATCAAAGCTGCCTGATCCAGAAGAATTAGGCAATGCCGGTTCATTTTTTAAGAATCCGATAATTAGCAACGATCACTTTTTGGAGCTCCAAAAATCTAATCCTGATATAAAGTATTATACCTTGGAAGATGGTCAGGTTAAAGTCCCTGCGGGTTGGTTAATTGAAAAGTCTGGGTGGAAGGGCCAAAGGTTTGGAAATTATGGTGTTCACAAAAATCAAGCACTGGTTCTAGTAAATTATGGAGGTGCTCAAGGCCAAGAAATTTATGATTTATCAGAGCGAATCTTAAAAGATATCAAATCTAAGTTTGATATTGCGCTGGAAAGAGAGGTAAATATCATTCTTTAGGGAAACCAAGTATCTAGAAGGACTGGATTCTTTTCTGAATCTCCTAAGGCAAATTATTCTTTGATTAAATCGATATTATTCATACCTTAATTTGGCAACAACAATTAAAATGACTCTCATGAAGAATATAATTCTATTCTCTTTATTTTGTATTATAGGTTATAAGGCTGAAGCCACGACTTACTATTTCTCCACTTCTGGTGATGACAATCATTCAAATGCACAGGCCCAAAACCAGAATACTCCCTGGGCAAGTATATCAAAGCTGAATGCTTTCTTCAACAATATCTCGCCTGGTGATTCAATCCTGTTTAAAAGAGGAGATGTCTTTAATGGCATGATCCAGCCGAATGTTTCTGGAACAAATGGAAATCCCATCGTATTTGGGGCTTATGGTAATGGAGCGAAACCTGTAATTTCTGGCTTTACCGAACTTACAAGTTGGACGAATCAAGGTGGTGGTATCTATGAGTCAAATACGTCTCTTAATGTGAGTGAATTGAATATGCTCTTAATTGATGGGCAAAATCAACGCATGGGAAGGTATCCAAATTATGACAGTCCAAACAAAGGTTATTTGACTCTTACAAATCCAACGACTACTTCAATTTCTGGTGTAGATGCGAATACCACAGATTGGACAGGTGCTGAGATTGTTATTCGTATGGTACCATGGATTTTAGATAGAAGTGAAATAACCAGTCATAATGGTACAACTTTATCATTTAATCAAGTCTCCAGCTATACCCCTGAGGATAATTACGGATACTTTATTCAAAACGACATTCGGACTCTTGATCAATTTGGAGAATGGTTTTATGATGGGCAAACGGGTAAGGTATATGTTTACTTTGGGAATAACACACCCAGCAATCATGTGATTCAGGCATCTAATATTGATATTCTTTTTGAACCCACTGAAGATCATATTAGAGTCGAAAATATTGAATTTACTGGGGCAAATAAATATGTGTTTTATGACTTTGCTTCAGGAGCCGAAGCCCTATCATTGCATCAGGTAGATTTGACTTTTAGTGGAGTTGATGCCATTTGGTTACATTCAAAAAAAGATTTTGAGATTACTCATAGTACCATCAAGAATACAAACAACAATGGTATTTACCTTTCATGGGCAAATACAAACGCAATTATTGAAAATAATTTCATTTATAATACTGGTATGCAAGAGGGTATGGGGGAGAGTGATGATCTCAACCAATTGGCAATCTTTAACTCTGAGGGCGGAGCATCAATTCAAAATAACACAATAATCAATACCGGCTACAATGGCATTCATTTTAGTGGATATGATAATGTCATCGAAAACAACTATGTTGACACCTTTTGTGTAGTTAAAGATGATGGTGGCGGCATTTATACTTATGATGGAGCAAGTTCAGGTGGGCTACCAAATAGCCAAATCAAAGGCAATCTTGTATTTAATGGATTGGGAGCTGCAGAAGGTACCACCAATATTGGTGGATCAGCAGAGGGGATTTATATAGATGATAATTGTAGTGATATTGATGTTCTGGATAACACCGTTTTTAATATCGCCAATAATGGTATATTCATTCACAATTCAGATGACATAACAGTACAGAATAATTTGGTTTATCATGCTAAAAAACAATTCTTTACTAAGAATGATAATTTGTCTTCAAGAACCGTTACAGGGCTTAATGTTCAGCATAATGTTTTCTTCTGTAAAAAGGCAAATCAAATGGCTGCTGAGTTTTCGTCAGTGGATGATGATATACAAAATTTGGGCAGTTTTGATCATAATTATTATATCAAACCGATCAATGACGAATTGATTATTCAAGAAGAATATGAAGACCCAAATATTTCCTCTGTGCTAAGAGAGTCATTCACATTAGCATTATGGCAAAATGCATATTCAGAAGATGCAAATTCTCATGTAACACCTAAGCAAATTCCTCAATACCAAATAATCAATGTCTATCCCAACGTTATTTCAAACAGTACGTTTGATACTGGTATTCAGGGGACTGGGGGATGGTCTTTGAACAGTGATCATAGCACTTCTTGGAATAATACTGAACTGGACAGCGGATGTTTCCAAATTGATGCACCAACTTCTTTTCATACTGGTTTTGACATCGGAGCAGTGGATTCATCGAAGACTTACCTAGTAAGGTTTAGTGCCAAAGCGAATAAAAACGCAACGATAAACTTGGCAGTTTGGCAAGCCAACTCACCTTGGGGTACTATACTTGGTCATCATCCAGTGAACGTTTCCACCACGCGAAAAGAATATGAAGTATTGTTGAAAAATATTCAACCTGAAAATGATGCCTCATTTATGTTTCGACTTGCTACCGAAAACCTAACACTTTATTTGGATAATGTAGAGTTCATGGAAGTGGATGTGAATGAAACAAACCCAGATGATCATATGGATTTTTTCTACAATGAAACTGGAGTAGCCACAACGGTTAGCCTCAGCAAAAATTATATTGATGTAGATGGAACTCCCGTGTCAGGCACACTAAACTTACCACCATATTCTGGAAAAGTCTTGATAGTTGACGGCTTGGTTACGAATCAAAGCTATTCATCAAAACAATATAGTAAGCTGCGCGTTTTCCCAAACCCAGCTAAAGATCATTTTCAATTTGTCCTTGAAACCAACTCAGACAAAATTGAGCTGGATTTAATTGATCTTTCAGGAAGAAGTGTTTTGAGGAAAACAATTCAGGGTAGCGCTGAAAATTGGTTCATAGATGTTCCTCAAGGCATCTCCGCAGGCAGTTTTATATTGTCGATATCTGATGGAGAAAAGGTTCACACACAACCACTCATTTTGACTGATTAACCATTTGATTCTGATGTAACTATATTTAATTCTAGGCGTATAAATTCAATGATTGATTAATACGTTGATATGAAAGGTTTCTATCTTCTGACTGTATTCTTGTTTCCTATACTGCTTGCTAATGCACAGTCAGTAGGAATTAACGATGATGGGTCCGCACCCGATGCCTCTGCTATTATTGACATAAAGTCCACTGGTAAAGGACTATTGATTCCTAGGATGACAAGAGCACAAAGAGTTGTTATTGGTTCTCCAGCAAATGGATTAATGGTTTATCAAACCGATGGTTTTGAAGGAATCTTTTTTTTCAACGGATCGACTTGGGATTCCTTGGTAGTTGGAGGAAATATAGGCGATAATCTGGGAAATCATACTGCTACGGCCAACATTAAATTGGACGATGCGCTTGGTCTCACAGATGCTGACGAGGACACCAAAATACAATTAGAAGAGTCTAATGATGAAGATAGGATCAGATTTGATTTAGGAGGGACGGAGTATTTTGTTATGGAAAGGAACAGTAACAATGTCCCAAGAATTGAAATTCTTAATTCTGGTAATTCGTTGTTTTTAGGAGAAGAAGCTGGAAATGCTGATGATGGTACAGCAAATGATAATATAGCTATCGGGAATAACGCACAAAGCAAGACCATTGCCGGATATAGAAACATTGCTTTAGGAAATTCTTCTCTTCAAGAGAATACAAGTGGTTTCCAAAATTCAGGAATAGGTCATGATGCTCTTTACAGTAATACTTCTGGAACGGGAAATATTGGTTTAGGCTATGCCAGCAATTATGGTAATGAAGAAGGAATAGACAATACGATAATAGGTGTTCAGGCAGGAGGAACTAGTACCCAACATGATAAAACCGGAACCGTGTTTGTTGGATACCAAGCAGGACAGAACGATACGATTGATTACAATGTTGCAGTTGGTTATAGGGCTCTGCAGAACAATCAGACTGGTGCTGATCTAGTAGCTATGGGAAGAAACGCTTTGGATGCAAATACCACTGGGGCTAGAATGACTGCTATGGGACAATATGCCCTGAGTGCCAATAATACGGGAAGTGATAATACTGCCTTCGGCTTTGCCGCATTAAGAAATGCAACTACGGCAGACAGAAATGTGGCAGTTGGCTCTCGCGCACTTCAGAATAATCTTACATCAGGTGATAATGTGGCCTTGGGATATTACAGTGGTCGATATTTGAGAGGTGGTGATTATAATGTTTTAATAGGCACATCCGCTGGGCAGGGCAGCATGAACCATGAAAAATCATTTTCTGTTCATATAGGCTATCAAGCAGGAGAAAATGATACGATGAATGATAATATTTCCATTGGCTATCAAGCCTTAATCTCTAATACAACTGGATCGAGTATTACAGCAATAGGCAAACGAGCTTTAGCCGACAATACTACTGGAGATGACAATGTTGGTATTGGTCATGGCGTACTTGAACCAAATTCTACCGGAAATCAAAATACTGCTATTGGTACGTTAGCAATGAGTTCAAACTTTGATGGAAATGAAAATACAGCAATAGGAGCATACAGTTTAGCTAGTAACTTGGATGGTGAAAGAAATGTAGGGGTGGGGCCATACTCTGGCCAAAACACGGATAATGGTGATGATAATATTTCCATTGGGTACAACGCGAATCAGCAAAACAATGATGGTAGCGGTAATATAGCAATAGGTAGTTCAGCTGGTCAGGGTACTTCTCCTCACAATAAGACAGGATCTGTCCACATTGGACATTCTGCTGGTTCGAATGATGAGGAGAGTTACAACGTTTCTATAGGGTATCAGGCCCTAACATCAAGTTCCTCAGGTACAGGACTTGTTGCCATAGGAAAAAATGCTTTGGATGGAAATACATCTGGTTCTGACAATATAGCCATAGGAACAGATGCGCTTGGCTCCAATGGCACTGGGTATTCCAATGTTTCGATAGGATTTGAATCTTCGTTAAACAACTCTGACGGATATGGAAATTCAGTTTTAGGATATCAGGCATTTGAAGAAAATACAACTGGTTATTACAATACAGCTATGGGTTGGCGTGCACTTGAAGAAAATACAGATGGGCATAATAATTCAGCTTTTGGTTTTGGATCATTAACAAGCAACACTGAAGGGGAGGATAATACAGGTTTGGGAGGCGCAGCTTTAAATGAAACGACAACAGGAAATAACAACACTGGTTTAGGCCATCGAGCAGGTCGATATTCCACAACAGGAAATGATAATGTGTTTATTGGAGCTGATGCCGGGGAGGGGACAGCTGACTATACAGGCTCAGATAGAAATGTAATTATTGGAAAAGGAGCGGGCGAGAATATGGGCTCCAGTAGAGACGGAAATATTTTTATCGGTTATGAAGCAGGTTCAGCTGAGTCAGGTTCAAATAAATTAGTTATTGAAAATTCAAATGCAAATTCATCTAACGCCCTTATTTATGGGGAGTTTGATAACGACTACCTTAAAGTGAATGGTGAGTTTGAAGTCAATGGCTCCGTAAAGTACAAATTCACAAATGTAGGTGATGGTGGATCTTTGACTTTGGACGACACTCATTATATGGTTTTGGCAACTGCCCCCACATCAATGACTACAATTAGTCTTCCAGCTGCAAATACATGTTCAGGACGGGTGTATATTATTAAAGCTATTGATGCTTCTTCAACAGTTAGAGTTATTCCAAATGGTCTTGAAACAATTGACGGTGCGCCTGGTAATTATGATGTTACTGTAGATTATCTTGCCACAGGCATATTATCAGATGGGAGTCAATGGTTAATTTTTGGAGCAAAGTTGTAATCTAATATTGCCATTTAAATTGTGGCTTTGTGTAACAATAACTGTTTTTGTTCGTAGAATTTCGTGTAACTGGATTGCATGAAATTATTCTTATTTGTATTCATAACATTTTCTTTTCTTTCGGTCTCATTATCTCAAACAGTGGGAATTAACAGTGATGGATCAGCCCCAGACGGATCTGCAATATTAGACATCAAGTCCACTGATAAAGGTCTATTGATTCCCAGAATGACAAGAGCACAAAGAGTGCTTATAGGTTCTCCAGCAAATGGATTAATGGTTTATCAAACAGACGGTTTTGAAGGAATCTTTTTTTTTAATGGATTGTCTTGGGATTCATTAGTGGTTGGAGGAAATATTGGTGATAACCTTGGAAATCACACTGCTACAGCAAACATTAAATTAGATGATGCCCTTGGTCTTACGGATGCCGATGAGGACACAAAGATTCAATTAGAAGAGAGTAATGATGAAGATCACATTCGGTTTGATACGGATGGAAACGAACGAATGGTAATAGATGAAAATGGCTTTATTGGAATAGGCACAAGTGATCCAAGTAATACTATCGATATCGTTTCTGGCCTCAATCGAGGTTTAAGGATGTCTGATGAGGTTGCGAATAACAACTCAAAGAGTTTCAGGATTTTTGGGAGACACTATGATAATTCAGAAGAAGATATCCTTTACCTATTTGGCAGAGGAGGGGTCAATACGAATACTTTGACCATCGGTGGAGCTTCAGCTTCTCATAACGCCTTGACTTCCATACGGTTTTACACTGCAAATACATTTGACGAGTTGCAGGGAACTGCTAGAATGAGTATCAATCAGTTGGGAAATGTAGGAATAGGCTCTTCCACTGCAGATCAAAAGTTTCAGGTCATTAATGATGTTGTAGGAGATGACAGCACCTTCGTTGTAACTGAAGGAGGCAATGTCGGTATTGGTACAAGTAGTCCTGAATATGGTTTGGACGTAGTTTCAGGTGCATTAGATGAGGTAATGCGCTTGTCTTCTGAAACTGCAAATGCAACATCAAAGCCGTGGAGAATTTTTGGAAGACACTATATTAATGCTCAACAAGACCCATTATATCTTTCAGGGAGGAGCGGAGTAAGTACTACTTTATTGGATTTAGGAGGCGGTTCTGGCACGCATAACGCAGCTACAGATATTAGATTCTATACAGCTTCTTCAAATACAGCAGTGGGCGGTAATATTAGAATGTACATAAATAATGATGGAAATGTCGCCATTGGTGAAACAGAGGCCTCAAGGAAGTTTCAGGTAGTAAATGATGTCTCAGGCAATGATAGCACTTTCGTTGTAACTGATGGGGGTAATGTTGGTATAGGCACGAATAATCCCACAAGTCCGTTGCACATTCAAAACGATATAACTGGTACCGATAGTTCTTTCTTCATAAGTAGATCAGGTCATGTTGGAATTGACACCACTGCAAATACCACTTATGCATTGCACATAAATGGCCTTTCACTGATGGAAAATTCTATAATCAATAAAGGGTCACTTGTGACTTCTTATCAAACTTCCAGTACTGCCGGAGTAGATATTGGTCAGTCAAGAACTGCAAATGGAACAGCATACATAGATCTTATTGGTGACTTAACATATACAGATTATGGAGCCAGAATACAAAGAGACAATGTTGGAGCAAATTCGTCCACAAGCATATTGCACAGAGGAAGTGGTTATTTAACATTTAGTGCCGTAGATGGGGCGATTACAAGGTTTATGTCAAATGGCAGCGAAACCGTAACCATATTATCTAATGGGAACCTAGGAATTGGGGTGTCAGATCCTAGAGAAGCTTTAGATATTTTAGGAGCCGTCCACATAACTCCCCAGGCCTCCCCTCCGACATTAGCAAACGAAGGTGATCTTTATTCCGACACTGACAACAATCTTTATTATTATAATGGCTCATCCTGGGAGGATTTAACCGGTGGTGGTTCAGGAGACAACCTTGGAGATCATCTTGCTTTGGCTAATATCCAACTAAACGATGGACTTGGTTTAACGGATGATGATGAAGACACTAAGATACAACTTGAAGAGACAGATGATGATGACATCATTAGATTTGATTTAGGAGGGACTGAATATTTTGTTTTTGATGGTCCAAGATTGGATGTAAAAAATTCTGGAAATAGCGTTTTTATCGGTGAGAATGCAGGCTTTAATGATGATTTATCCGGAAATGCAAATGTCTATGTTGGTAATCGAGCGGGTTTTACCAATGTAAGTGGAAGTCAAAACACGGCTATTGGTCACCATAGCCTGAGATTGAATACAGGCACAAATAATACTGCAATTGGCACCACAACATTATCTAATAATAGTTCTGGATCTAGTAACTCAGCAGTGGGAGTTTCCACTTTAATATCAAATCAAAGCGGAAATTTCAATTCTGGATTCGGACTAAATGCTTTGTATTCTAATTCTTCTGGAAATAATAACGTTGGTGTTGGTTATAGAGCAAATTATGGTAATCAGGAAGGTGATGATAATGTTGCAGTAGGTACATATGCCGCAGGAATTACAACTTCACATGATAAAACGGGTACCGTGTTTGTGGGATATCGGGCTGGTGAGAATGATACTATTGATTACAATGTTGGTGTCGGGTACAGAGCTCTACAGAATAATGAAACTGGTGCCGATCTAGTCGCTGTGGGAAGAAACGCTTTGGATGCAAATACTACAGGTGCAAGAATGACGGCTTTGGGTCAATATACCTTGAGCGCCAATAACACAGGAAGTGATAATACTGCTTTAGGTTTTGCAGCACTAAGAAATGCAACTTCTGCGGATAGAAATGTAGCAGTTGGTTCTCGTGCCCTTCAAAATAATCTTACATCTGGAGATAATGTGGCTTTGGGATATTACAGTGGAAGATACCTTCAAGCTGGCGATTACAATGTGTTAATAGGAACATCCGCAGGACAAGGAAGTGCAAGTCATGACAAGTCCTTTTCGATTCATATTGGTTACCAAGCTGGAGAGAATGATACGATGAATGATAATATTTCCATTGGATACCAAGCATTAAACAGCAATACAACTGGATCTAGTATTACAGCAATAGGTAAAAGGACTTTAGCTGACAATACAACTGGCAATGATAATGTTGGTATTGGTCATGGCGTACTAGAACCAAATTCCACAGGTAACCAGAATACTGCAATCGGAACTTTAGCAATGAGCTCAAACTTTGATGGAAATGAAAATACGGCAATAGGTGCCTACAGTTTGGCGAGTAACCTGGATGGTGAAAGAAATGTAGGAGTGGGTCCATACTCAGGCCAAAACACTGATAATGGTGATGACAATATTTCCATTGGATACAATGCCAATCAGCAAAACAATGATGGTAGTGGTAATATAGCAATTGGGAGTGCAGCCGGTCAAGGTACTTCTGCCCATAATAAAACAGGAGCAGTGCATATAGGATATCAAGCTGGTTCGAATGATGAGGAGAGTTACAACGTTTCTTTAGGGTATCAAGCTCTTACATCAAGTTCCTCAGGAACAGGACTTGTTGCTATAGGAAAAAATGCTTTAGATGGAAATACATCTGGTTCTGACAATATAGCCATAGGAACAGACGCCTTAGGCTCCAATGGCACTGGATATTCAAACGTTTCCATAGGGTTTGAGTCTTCATTAAACAACTCTGATGGATATGGGAATTCAGTTTTGGGGTACCAGGCACTGGAAGAGAATACAACAGGCTATTACAATACAGCTATGGGCTGGCGTGCACTTGAAGAAAATACAGATGGACATAATAATTCAGCTTTCGGTATTGGTTCATTGACGAATAATACAGAAGGAGAAGATAATACAGGTTTAGGAGGTGCAGCTTTAAATGAAACGACAACTGGAAATAACAACACTGGTTTAGGTCATCGTGCAGGTCGGTATTCTACTACAGGAAGCGATAATGTGTTTATTGGAGCCGATGCTGGGGAAGGGACAGCTGATTATACCGGCTCAGATAGAAACGTAATTATAGGAAAAGGAGCTGGAGAAAATATGGGTTCAAGTAGAGATGGAAATGTTTTTATTGGTTATGAAGCAGGTTCAACTGAGTCGGGTTCAAATAAATTGGTCATTGAAAATTCCGATGCCAATGCATCAAGTGCCTTGATTTACGGGGAATTCGACAATGATATTTTGAGGACGAATGGCACTTTTCAAATTGGAGATCCATCATCAGGTGGTTTTTCATTCCCCACAGACGATGGGACAGTGGATCAAATCCTTGCGACAGATGGATCGGGCGCCATTACATGGCATGACTTTACAGCTTTAATCCCTTCCTGTCCCGCTGGCTTTACTGCTGTAACAAGTAATAGTGAACTATTGGGATGTATTCAAAATGATGAGCAAGGATCTGCATTATGGTTCGCTGCTACTGATGCGTGCTTTACCAACTACGGAGGTAGACTTCCTTTAGTCAATGAATGGTATTTGGCTATGAATAATTTTTCTCTTGCCAATGAAACTGACGATGCAGAAATGACTGCCAATATATTTTCTGGAACGGTAACAACTATTGGTAATGGTACCGTGACAACATTAGGCACGGCTAATACTACCACTACTACGGCATTCAGATGTTGGATTGAAAAGTGATCTTTGACTATAGATTAATATTTAATGGAGTTTTGTCAAAAACTTTTATCGAATGAATCTTATTGAACGATGATTTTATGAGCTCCGTGTTGTAATGTTTTTATGATATAAAGTCCCGGTTGAAAAGTTTGAACATCGATTTTCCTTTCTTTTCCTTCCAAGATTATTTGCCCCGCTGAATTATACATTACATAATATAGAGCATCTCTTACTGCGTCTATGTTTATAAAAGTATTGGTAGGATTTGGATAAATGGACAAATCATTGATTCCCTCTGCAGCACTCAGGAATGTAACGTTATTATTATAATCAGCCGCTCCAATATCTCTTATGCCGTTAATTGGACCGTTTTGGGCGTCACTGAAATCTGTGGGATTGCCATTATTAATAGCTAAGCTTCCAGGTAGTGGAACCATAGTTGGATGCAGCCCTCCATTATTTTGTAGAACACTTAAATTCAATTGTATTGAATCTACGCCTAAATAATCTCCTCCAGTGATTCCAAAAATATTTGAATCGCTAAGAATATTGTACCCTAGAGATTGGTATACATTGCCAGCTGGTATAGCATCTCGAACCATATTGCCATTTTTATTGAATGCCATAATCGAACTTCTACATTTTATAATTGAACTGGTATCAGTTGGTTTGTAGTAAATCCCTCCTCCAGAACTTGCTTGATTTCCAATAATGGAAGAGTTGGTTATCTTAATTCTTACTTTGTGTGTGCCAGAGGGTAGGTATCTTCCAACATAGGCTGCTCCGCCAAAATCATTGGCACTGCAATTCGCTATAGTCGAATTATGAATAATTAGGGAATCTACAGCATTGCCGCTAGAATACCGTAGTGATGAAAAAATACCCGCTCCAGATGTTGCTGCTCTACAATTGCTAATGGTTGAATTTGATACTATCGTTTTCACTTGAAGTGGCGCGACATCAGCAAAACCTGCGTTCGTACCTCCTTGATTGTAAATGGCACCACCGCGATAAGCTCTGGTGCTATCTATGAGGGAATTTCTAACTTCGACTTTAGCAATTACTTGTTTATATGAAGGGGTCGCTTCATGAACAGCCGCAAAATTGTGTATTCCTCCACCATAATCGGCTCCATTGTTTAAAAACATACAAGAGTCTACCGTGACAGTTGTAAAACAATTCCTGTAGTCGCTCCATGAATAATTTCGTAGTGCTCCCCGAATACTGTCACCCTTGAATATTGAATTCTTAGCGGTTATTATACAATATCCGGTGTCAGAAGTATTTGATATTTCTTGGTAGACCCCACCCCCATAATTATAATTTAGTATCGAATTGTCGATGGTGATTAGTGCAGAATCAAAAGGGAAATTTAATACAGCAATATTTGTATTGTGACTGATTTCGGAATTTGATATGTGAATTGCAGAAGTTCGGCTGGTATTGCTTAAACAATAAACTCCTCCCCCTTGAGAGCCTTCGTTTCTCATAATTTGAGAATTTCTTATGAAAAGTTCGTTATAATCACCGTAGCTTGCGATACCGCCACCATAATATAAACTTTCATTATCACTAATATTACAAGAGTCTATTAATATGTATTTGGTACTTTCAGTACAAAATATACCTGCACCATGTCTGGCAAAGCATTGCGCTATGTTGCAATTGATTACGCTCAATGAGTCTCCATCAAAGTATATAGCCCCTCCTTTTCCATTAGTAGAATCTTGAAGATTGGTGAATGCATTTTTG
>JALEGO010000602.1 GCA_022763165.1 Flavobacteriales bacterium | reverse complement strand
TCTTTCCAGAAAATACACTTAGAATGTTGAAAATCTTTTTGCAATAATTTTTTTATTTCTTTTACAAAAGAATTGTATTGTTTCAATGTTAAATTATTTTTTATTACATAATTTAATAAAGTGGGTTTGTTTTCTAAATATAGAATGTTTCCATTTTTATAAAACTTAAGATAATAAAAATATTTAATTCCTAATTGTTCAAGTGGTTCACAAATAACACTCATTTGCTGTTGTATTGATTCGTTTAAAATAAGTAAGTTTTTGAAACCTTGTGTGATTTTTTTAGCATTTATTTGCTTATCATTCATAAAAAGCACATTTTAGAGTTGTTCACCGGGTTTTTTACGGTGTGATTTTTTAATCATTATCATATATAGATAAAAATGTATATTGTTAAGTGCTTTTATTTATAATTTGCCATTTGAACTTTAAAGAAATACTTAAATTTATGGAGCATGTATGAAAACATATAAAACTTCTTTTTTTCTTACTATTTTCTTCTTAGCATTAATTTCAACTTTTAATATTAGTAATGTCCTCGCAATGAACGAGGAAGAAATGGCTGAACAAGCTTTAAGAAAAGGTTTTATTGGAGAACCTACTGCGATAGATTCCCTGGAAGATGTACCTGATGAAGGGACCGTAAAGTTTGATAAAGAAAGAAGAATGTATTATTTGGGTAACAGCCTTGATAGCTTAGATGGAGCAACTACTTCTTCTACAGAAGTGAGTTATGAAAGCGAAGACTATGATGATTTGGATGAGGGGTTGCAGAAACTTCTAGAAGCACGAGATAGTACAAATAATGTTTTAAAAGATGTTGACAAAATCAAAATGCATGAATCCCTAATGAGAGATAAAGATAGAAGAACAAAAATTGGTACACCTCATCATGTTCCTTATTTATCGAACGGGCAGTTAGTTATAGATTTTGGGGGAGGTGCAAGATACATAGGTAGTGGTACTTTAATAGCTGAAAGAGTAGTTTTAACAGCTGCTCACAATTTATATGACAGAAAAACAAAAAGAAGAGCAGAAGAGGTTATTTTTTATGCAGGTAAAGATGGTCTAAGTGCTGTAGCTGCTGGGAGGTCTGAAGCATTAGAGTTCCCCACTGAGTGGGCTTCAGATGAAGCTTCGGCAGATGCTCATGATATAGGAATTGTTGTCTTATCAAGAGATTTTGAAGAAAAATATCGTATAAAAGAACTATCTCATTATTCAATTTGTTCATTAAGTGATGATTCTTTTGCAGAGAAAATTTTTAGTATAACAGGATATCCGGGAGCAGCCTTCATAGATGGATGTTTAAGATTGATTAATGGAAATTACATGTTTGGACATTCTGGTCCTCATATTTCACTGACACCCCATTTAATACATTATAATATTGATACTTCCCCAGGACAAAGTGGTAGCGCCATTTGGTTTCAAGAAGGAAAATATACTTTTTGTTGCGCCGTTCATGTTCGTGGGGGGCCAAAAGGCCATACATACAATGTTGGAACGCGAATAAATGAGGAAAAACATGCCATGATTTTACAGTGGTTAAAAGCTTATAAATAGTGGAAATAAGGAGACATTAACATGAAAAAATCAAAATTATTATTAATTTCCGTTATGACAACAGTCATATCAGAAGAATCTTTTTCAATGATTGATAATGAAAATAAGTCATCTCTTCCTAAAAAACAACAAACTTTAGTGAGCTTAGCACCAAAGCCAAAAAAGATGGTTGTTGAACTTGAAAAAATACCAGAGGAGTTTCAATTTCAAACAGAAGAACTCAAATATGATGCGTCAAGGGGTATGTATTATTATGGTAGAAGTTTGGATGAGTCAGAAAATCTTAATAAAAGAGTAACAGCTCAGTAAGTTAGGACAAAGGCATTGATAAATTTTGCCAATTTTTTAATTCATAAGAATAAGACGGAATAGGTTTAACTCCCACCTATTACTTGACTCGAAAGATATGAAGTGCCAACTAGATAAATTACTTTGTGAGCAGTAGCTTGACTCCTGGTTATATTCACGTAATTATTTCAGTACCATTCAGTTTGCCTGTATCAAAAATTGTGCAGTCTGAGCATTTAAGGAAGCAATATTGGGAGCAGCTTTGGGCGAGGGCTCATTTTGTGGTTACGGCTGAGAATATTAACATTGCAGATGTTTAAGGTTATGTTGAATAACAAGAGTAACACCAATACCATAAGAAAGATGATTTTGAAATATCAGAGTTTGTTTTGTAAGATTTTTTATTTAAAACAAGTGTCCTTAAAATCAAATGTTTTCATCTCCATATAAGAGGTAAGCCTTATACAATAATCCAAAGGAACCTCTCTATGCCAAAAGACAATTCAAGCTTTCAAGATTTAGAAAAACAACTTGCCAATGATGCTTTGGAGGAGGCTCTTAAGGACCTCCATGGTGAGATCACGAAGGATATTGAGAAGAACAAAAATACCTTTTCCAAAGAGATCCAGAAAACCCTAAATGCCTTTAAAAGTGATCTTGAAAAAACTATCTCAAAAGAATTGGATAAGAGAATCTCCGCCCACTTGAAAAACAACTTTTTAGACATTAGCACCAAGGTTACCTCCAGCTTTTATGTGAGCTCTTCTTCTTTCTTACAACAAGCCGAAGAAGATCTCCAGCGTCTCCATAGGCAAGGTGAATCTACTTTGAGTTCTTGGAAAGCCATGATGTTACAGTACACAGATCTATGGACAAAGCCCTTCATTCTTACGTTTTTGGCGTCCGCCTTTACAGGAATGGTTATTTTCTTTGTTTGTGCTTCCTTTTTGTGGATCAAATATAATCAAGGAATCCAAGACTACGAAAAGAGACTTGCTTCCAATGAAAATATGCTTCTCTGGTATTTTGAAAAGCACAAAGAGAGCTCTAAAGCCATAAAGAAGGGAAATCAACTCACAAGCAACCAGACTAAAACTCAAGGCTCAAACAAGAAAACAAAGAAGTGAAGCAGGAACTTAGAGTAAGAATCCTCCTCGACCCCAATCCATTTCTTTTGCCACCTTCTTTCGTTGAATTCTTTCACCCATTGCTGGCCCATACATCACTCTTCATTCTCATAATTTTATAAAAAGCTCAACGTGTTAACTCATTGATGATTTATTGTGCTGGGAAAAGTATTTGACATTTTAAATTTTATATGATGACATAATTGTAAGCTCTATTTAGTTTGAAATTATCAAGCTGAAAGAGCTGTTAGAAAAACTACTAATTAAGGGAGAGAACTATGAGTTATGATCATGCACCAAATTAAAATTTTAAGACTATAAGTGTAACCCGGGCTTTCGCCCGGGTTTATTTTATTTGGGAGTTCTTATGACAGATCCAATATATAACCCTATAAGTAACGAAGCACTTAAAGATCCTTATCCGATTTTTTCCTATTTACGCCAGAATCATCCAGTATACTGGCATGAGCAAATGAAATCTTGGATCTTAACACGTTATGTTGATTGTCGTGACGTATTGACTGATAATGATACTTGGGCGCGTGATATGCGGCGTGTTGGGGTTGATGTTCCTGAAGAATATGTTACTATGCAATCAATTGATCCACCCAGTTCATTGCCTCTGCGTGCAGGGTTTAATTCAGCTTTACATTCATTTGATACTAATAGAATTAGTGAGTTTGTAAATGATACGATTCACACGCTCCTAGTTCCTCTTGCAGAGCGGGACCAATTTTGTTTTATGCATGATTTTGCTTTAACTGCTTCTGAAATTATTACCTGTGAAGTATTTGGTTTGGAGAGGCCTGGGAATAATGAATTTCATGAAATAAGTTATGGAATTGCTTTACAGATGGATTCTGGTTTGATGCCAGAACAACGTTGGGAAGGTCGTAAAGTTGCACCGAGGTTACGCGCTATAGTTGATCAGGGATTTGCCTTACGCAAGGAAAACGGTTTGTTTGCTGCTGTGGTTAGGGAGTTTGAAAACACCGATTGGTCACACAAATTGATGCAAGCTTCTATGGATGCTATGCTCAATGCAGCATATTCTACTATGTACACTAGCTTTGGTAGTTTTGCCCTGACCTTAGCTCAGCATCCTCAGGTATTGCCTCAAATAAATTCGGATAATTTATCCTTAGCTGCTAATGAGTTTCTTCGTTACACTAGCCCAGCCCAAGCCACCAGCCGCGCTGCAACCAAGGAAACGAGAATCGGCAATGTGCAAATTAAACCTTTTGATAGGGCCATTACAATGTTTGCTGCCGCCAATCGTGATCCTGAGGTCTTTGTAAATCCTGATGAGCTTAATGTGAATCGTGCTCCAAATCCTCACCTTAGTTTCGGCTTTGGTCCACATATGTGTTTAGGCGCTAGGCTAGCACGTTTGATCTCAAAACAATTTTTGGCAAATATGATTAATATGCCTCAGTTATATATAAAAGGGAAGCCAAAATATTTTCGAACTGCTACCCTGCGTTGGTTAGAATCTTTGCCAGTTTCTTTCCAAAATCCCCCTGCTATTTCACCAACTAAAGAGAAGTAAAAATGAGTAAACTTAATTCATTTAACGAATGGGATCCGTTGAAAGAAGTTATCGTTGGAAGTGCAAAAAACTATATTTCACATGATCGTGACTTATCATTTGATATCTTTTTTCATGAAAATTTGTTCCGTTCTGATTGGGCATATCCACGTTTGTATAATATTAAAAATTCTCAGACTTCGAGTCGGAATTGGTCAATTAAGCAACGCTATGTGGAGGAATTGAATGAGGATGTCGAAAATCTTGCAGAGACATTGCGAAATTTGGGCATTAAGGTGCTGAGGCCTATTGAGTTGCCTTTTAATGCTCAACCAATTAGGGGTTTTGATTGGGAGGCTGTTCCGGTTCCACCATTAAACGTACGAGATAATACTTTAATTTTAGGTGATGAGATTATCGAGACACCTCCAGCTATTCGATCACGTTATCTAGAAACTCGTTTACTGGCTAAGCTATTTCGCCAATATTTTGAATCTGGAGCTCGCTGGACCACTATGCCACGGCCGAGTTTGACAGATTGTTCTTTCGATTTGTCCTATGCTCGTGCTACGGAATCAACATTGGGTGGTCCTACAGAGCCTATTGAAGATCCCATACCATCACCTTATGATATTGGTTATGAGATGATCCTTGATGGTGCACAGGTGATCCGCCTTGGGAAAGATCTGGTAGTGAATATTGCTAATGAAAATCACAAACTTGCAGTAGATTGGTTGGAACGTCATGTGCGAGATCGATTCCGACTTCACCGTGTGTATAAGATGAGCGATAATCACATTGATAGTATG
>JALEGO010000601.1 GCA_022763165.1 Flavobacteriales bacterium | reverse complement strand
TTTGCCGAATTATGACCCAAGTTTTCCAATGAATTCTGCACATTCTCCATAAAACCTGAGGGTCCGCATAGGAAGACATTTGATTCTTTGTCATACCAGTCTACAAGATTACTTTCTATGAAAGTTTGATCAACCAATCCAAAAGCATATCCGTCCTTGTTTTCTTCACTGAGAACATGTGACACTGAGAAGTTTTCAAATTTGGTCTCTAACTGGCTTAATTCATCTTTGAAAATAATAGACTCCTCATTTCGGTTAGCATATACAAGTTGTATCTGAGACGAAGGGTTTGAATCAAGGGTATGCTTAATGATTGAAATTATAGGCGTAATTCCGCTTCCACCCGCGAATAAGACAAAACTATCTCCATTAACTCTGCTTGAATTATAAAAATTTCCGGCTGGAGGCATTACTTCAAGCTTAAATCCCTTCACTACATTGTCATTCAGCCAATTAGACACTAAGCCCTTTTCTACGCGCTTTGCAGCAATCGTCAGCCTGTGTTCATGAGGACTTGAACAAATCGAATATGATCTTCGTTCCTCTTTTTCAAAAGTTTGCCGAACAGTTAAATACTGACCTGGATTGAATTGAAGAAACCCTGGATGATCAGCGGTATCAAAAGTGATTTCAATGGAGTCCGTAGTTGGGTGATTGGTTTCTAAAACCAAAAGTTCAATGAATTTGTTTTTCACTGGCCCTTCAACCGATTTGTTTTTCCCCTTGAGTCTGTCAAATAATCCCATTAGTCAATTAATTGTATAAATTCCAAATTACCCCAAATTTAATAGATCTATCTTGAAAGAAATAGTCCGAAGTGGAATTATAATCAAAAGCTCCGAAATCTGAGTTTAAATGCGTCACTTCAAAAATCAAATGAGCATTATTCAGGCTCAATGTAAACCAAAAGTCTACGAAAAAGTTCCTGTCCAATGAACGGTCGCTTAAATAGAAGTTTTGAAGAACTGGAAAGTATTCCATCGATTTGTAAGAAGTTATATATCTTAAGTTTGCACCAAACGAAAGTCTACCTGAGTTCTTAAGAGATCCGCTTCTGTAGTAAAGTTTTGCTGAGCCAAATAGTTCAGGAACTCGAAGCATCTCTTTATCTCCGAGCAGGTAAGTTGCTTTTAAATCGAGATGTAACTTTCGCCAAAAGATTTGCTCGCTTATTATTGAATTCATAAAAAGATTCGCTCCATCAAGAATAATAGGAACTGCGTTTGTATCAAGTTGCCTAAAATTCTGAATTCTTAGATACGACAATTTAAACCTTGTTCGAAGTAAATTCGACAGATACCTCAGTGAAATGAGATCGCTTCGAATGCCTTTGCGGTTAAACTGCCAGTTAAATATGCTATTGAAGTTTTTAGTGTAAACAAATTCAGGAGCCACCTCAGACCTTGAAATTGCTAGATCAAACTCATCGTTTTTGACACGATATTTTGTTCCTATTGAAGAGGTGTAGTTACCCTCATTAAATCCAGAAAAATACCTTTCGTATGAAGCTTTGAATTCCAAAAGCTCATTCCTTAACAAGAAATGTACCCCTGATCTATTATTAACAAATTCCGTACTCAAAACTGTGTCATTTTCCTGTTCATTAATTCCGGCTAGTTGTTTTAATTTGTGATGAGAACTTGTAAACATGGCACTGGATATCAATTGAAACCCGCTAATGCTATCATTTCTGTCCCAGGATAAAACACCGCTCCTCCTAATCCATCTGACTGAATCAAAAATCATTGAAGGAACAGAATCCCAAGAAATTCTACTAATATAAAAAGCTGAGTCTGGATTGGAGTCTTCAAATCTAAAACGATTGGATTGTTGGGAGAAATCTACTGTCACACTATTGTTTACAAATTTCTTTTTAAGTTTCCCTCCTAGAATTCCTCTTTTATTCAAGTTGCTCGCACCTGTCAAATTAACGTCTATCGCATCTCTGCTTGTCTCATCCCCTAAAACACCAACCACACCACCATTTTCTTCTAAATTTGATGAAGAACTTTCTCCGTATAAACTAATTGTTCCTATGGTAGAATCTAAGTGACTTATTTCACCTCTAAAATTATTATTGACGGTTCTCTCATTTTGATAGAAACCTTCAGAAGTAAGTGTATTGACCAATAACGACATTTTAGTAGTCGAAGCCAAGCGTTGTTGATGTCTTATGTTAAGTTGTTGATCTTTCTTTGATCCTGTTCTAAAATAAAGTTGACTTATGGACTTACCTTGAAATTCCAAATTTCGTGTAAAATCTACTAAGAATCGCTCCTCTCTCAGTCTAGCATAGGAAAAACTCATTTGAACTTCAGGAATAAATCTGTAGTAAGGACTACCTATATTGCTCAATAGTTGTCTATCTTGTTGCAGGTAATTTTCATGAAATAAATATGGAATCAAGCTCGTATCAGGTGAAACCTGTCCAAAACAGAGCGACCCTAATAAAGGAAGAAGTAAGAAAAATCTACTCACATTGTAAAAATAAAAAAGCCTCCCATAGGGAGGCTCAAGATCGGCAACGACATACTCTCCCAGGTGTTACCCTAGTACCATCTGCGCTAATGGGCTTAACTACTCTGTTCGAAATGGTAAGAGGTGATCCCCATTGCTATAGTCACCGTAAAATTTTCAATATTTTATGACATGACAAAAGTGAAATACGCTTAAAAGAATTCGGGTAATTAGTACTGCTCAGCTGACAACATCACTGTTATTACACTTGCAGCCTATCAACGTCATCGTCTATAACGACCCTTAAACGAAGCCTCATCTTGAGGTGGGTTTCGTGCTTAGATGCTTTCAGCGCTTATCCCATCCGAACATAGCTACCCTGCGATGCAGCTGGCGCCACAACAGGTACACTAGAGGTTCGTCCAACTCGGTCCTCTCGTACTAGAGTCAGATCCTCTCAAGCTTCAAACGCCCACAACAGATAGGGACCGAACTGTCTCGCGACGTTCTGAACCCAGCTCGCGTGCCACTTTAATGGGCGAACAGCCCAACCCTTGGGACCTTCTCCAGCCCCAGGATGTGA
>JALEGO010000600.1 GCA_022763165.1 Flavobacteriales bacterium | reverse complement strand
GTGAAAATTACCTTGTAATTCAACAACTAAGAATGCCTGAGAAAATGAGGTTTAAAATAACTATAGAAGAATCTCTAGATGTCGAGTATATAGAAATTCCAAGCATGTTACTTCAACCAATAGTTGAAAACGCAATTGAGCATGGTGTTAGGAAAAAGGCAAGTGGAGAGATAAGGATTTCAGTCAAAAAGGATGAGGACATTACTGTTTCTATAGAAGACTCAGGAGACACTGACCAAAATAAGTTCCCTAAGTTCAGGGATAGTCAAAAATCACATTCTATTGAAATCCACGATGAGCGGGTTCGACTCTTTAATGAAAAATATCACCCTCAAAAAATCATTACACAAAGGGATTTTGGAGAGAAAAAGTCGGTTGTGACACTAACCTTGAAGAACTTTGTTTGACAATTATTTATTTGAATCTTACTTGGAATGCTTGCTGAAAACACAACAAGAGGGGAGTAAACACCGTTATTACTTAGGAAAAGAAAGCTATGTTAAATTTATCAGGTGTTTTAAAAGTGCTGTCTGTAATCAATTTTCTGGTTCTTATATTCTTACTTGCCTTAATGCATATGAGTTAAGACATTTATCTTGTTCAGCGAAAAGAGTTTGACTCTTTTCGCTTGACAAAATATGTTGCTCATCTTTCGAATTTGTATTTGCACGAACCCAATTTCTTCTACGGAAAATAAGTCAAAAAGTTACAGTTACACCCATAAAAAACTGTTAGCTTTGTTCTTTAAAATACTGATGTTTAATGAAGTTCGGTAAAGTAGAGCAGCCTGAATTAGTCGATTTCACAATGCCTGAAGATCATGCTGAAACACACAAAGTTCTCAAGACAGGTGGTGGTTTGAAGGAAATACATGTTGGTTGTGCAAAATGGAACAAAAAGGATCTAAAAGGCTTTTACCCAAGGGGCACGAAGGATGAGCTAGCGTATTATTCAGAACATTTCAATTCAATTGAAATGAACTCAACATTTTACAATTTACCATCTAAGACTCAAGTGTTAAAATGGAAGGAGAAAACCCCGAGAGATTTTAAGTTTTTCCCAAAAATAACGAATTCGATCAGTCACTATAAAAGATTGTCAGGTATAGATGATGTTTTAAAAGAATACATTGACAGTATTGTATTGTTTGAAGAAAAACTTGGTGGAATTTTTCTGCAGATGCATGCGAATTTTGGATTTCAGCAAATGGAAAAAATGAGACAATTTCTTGAAAAAGTTCCTCAAAGTATTCCTCTTTCAGTAGAAGTTCGCCATCCAAACTGGTTTGAAAATCACCAAGACTCGGCTACTTTTTTTGAATTACTAGAAGATCACAATACAACCAATATCATTGTTGATACAGCAGGAAGAAGAGACATGATGCACATGCGTCTAACAAATCCAACGGCTTTCATACGTTATGTTGGGGCCAATCATCATACTGATTATGAGCGATTGGACGATTGGGTATCAAGAATAAAATTGTGGGCCGAACAAGGTTTAGAAAAACTCCATTTTTTTGTACATCAAAACCTGGAAGAGGAGTCCCCATTACTATCAGCTTATTTTATTGAAAAGCTAAACTCAAGTTTAGGAATCAACCTTAAAGTGCCAAAACTTGCTTCAGAACCGAAACTCTTCTAAACCTATGAGGTATGTACTATTTTTTTTGTGGGCTCTAGTTACGACTTATCCACTGTCTGCTCAAATCGAGCATATCTATCCTGAGAATAAATCTTTAAATCATAAAGATTTGATAGCCAATTATCAAAAGCTGGATGACAAATATGAAACAGCCAAACTTTTTGAGATAGGCCAATCGGATC
This sequence comes from Flavobacteriales bacterium, assembly GCA_022763165.1. Taxonomy (GTDB): domain Bacteria; phylum Bacteroidota; class Bacteroidia; order Flavobacteriales_G; family JALEGO01; genus JALEGO01. The sequence goes on along the minus strand of JALEGO010000600.1, from coordinate 1,228 downwards.
AAGGGTTGCCCATTCACTTATTTGTAATTGATCAATCAAAATCCTTTGATCCAATTTCCATCAAAAAAAGCAACAAGGCTGTTTTGATGATTAATAATGGCATTCATGCTGGAGAACCTTGTGGTATTGATGCTTCTTTGAAGCTGGCGGATGAAATCTTGTTGGGAGAATGGAAATACATACTTGAAGAGACGGTAATTTGCATCATTCCGGCATATAATATAGGAGGTTTATTGAATCGGGGTTGCTGCAGTCGTGTAGGACAAAATGGACCGCTTGAGTATGGTTTCAGAGGAAATGCTAAGAATCTTGACTTAAATAGGGATTTTATCAAAACCGATTCTAAAAATATGAGGGTGTTTACTAAAATCTTTCATCAATGGGATCCAGATGTTTTTATCGATACGCATACAACCAATGGTTCTGATCATCAATACACCATGACGCTCTTAACCACACAAAAGAACAAACTTGATCCAGCTCTAAGTGCTTTGCTCGAAGAAAAAATGCTACCAGATCTATATCAAGCTATGTCTGATGAAGGTAAGGAAATGATTCCTTATGTGAATACAAGAGGAACTCCCGAGACTGGAATAATAGATTACCTTGAGACACCTAGGTATTCAACGGGTTTTGCTGCGCTGTTTAACACAATAGGTTTTGTAACAGAAGCCTTGAAATACAAACCCTACCCAAGTCGAGTGGAGCACACACTTGCCTTTGAGAAAGCAGTATTGAAATGGATGTATCAGAATAAAAAAGAACTCCTACATGCTCGCTCGAAGGCTAAAATCAACACAAAAACTAAAATGAGTTTTGATATCAAATGGGAACTGGATACTACTCAAAATGTGGAAATCGATTTCAAGGGATACGAATCTAAGAAGTTGAATAGTAAATTCGGGGAGCAGGAACAAAGATTACAATATGATTCAACTAAACCATATACCAAGAAAATTAAGTACTATAATACTTACAAGGCTGTAAAAACGGTCACGAAACCTAAATACTATTTGGTTCCGCAATCTGCTCAGCAGGTGATTGATCTCCTGCAACTAAATAATATTCAAATGAGTCCATTACAAAGCGACTCGATTCTGAAGGTGCAGTCTTATTATATTGAGGATTACAAGACTGTAAAAAGTCCGTATGAAGGTCATTACCTTCACTATGACGTTGAACTCGTAAAAAAGGAGATATCTAAACAATTCTACAAGGGTGATTATTT
>JALEGO010000599.1 GCA_022763165.1 Flavobacteriales bacterium | reverse complement strand
TTTGACGATGTTCAAGCGCGCCCAGGTATGCAGAGGTCTCAAATTCACTTCACCATTGGAGCAAATTTAGGAGAGTTGTAAGTATGTTATTTACTTCTTTGGCATTATATTTGGTCATTGGGAATGCAATGAATGAATTTATTGTTGAACCTCAAAGTTAAATGTTATGAAAAAGATATTCTTACTTCCACTAATGATGATCATGATGATCTCATTGACCCAGGCGCAAAAATTTGCATTTGTTGATACGGATTACATATTGGAGAACATCCCCGACTACCAGGCAGCTCAAAAAGAACTGGACCAATTATCGGTCAAATGGCAGAATCAGATTGAAGCTAAGTATGCAGAAATTGACAAATTGTATAAGACTTATCAAGCGGAACAAGTCCTTATGACTGAAGATATGAAGAGAAAGAAGGAGGACGAAATCATCAAAAAAGAAAAAGAAGCCAAAGATTATCAAAAGTCTAAATTTGGCGTTGAAGGCGAGTTATATAAAAGAAGACAGGAGCTCGTAAAACCCATCCAAGATGATATTTATAATGCTATCAAAGAAGTTGCAACTACTGGCAGGTATGCCATAATTTTCGATAAATCTACACAGTCAAATGTATTATATGCCAACTCAACTTATGATAAGAGTGATGATATTCTTAAAAAATTAGGATATGAGGTTGGAAGCGATTAAATTTGGCGAGCTTAAAATTAAAACAGAATGAACAAGGTACTTTTTAAAGGATTAATAATTGCTTTATTGACCCTATTTACACAAGATTTTTACGGACAAAAGTTCGGGCATATTAATTCTAATGATTTGTTACTTCTGATGCCTGAAAGAAAAGAGGCAGAAGCGACTTTGCAAAAAGAAGCTCAGGAACTTGAAGCTACTTTGACAAGTATGACAAAGGAGTATCAAGAAAAGGTAGCTATCTATCAGAAAGAATTACCAACAATGTCTGATATTCTTAAAGAAACAAAAGGAAAAGAAATTCAAAGTTTAGAACAAAGAATTCAAGAGTTTCAGGTGAACGCTCAAGATGCTCTTCAAAAAAGAGAAGCAGAGTTACTACAACCAATAATAGATAAGGCCAGAGCAGCAGTGAAAAAGGTTGCAGATGACAACAAATACTCTTACGTATTTGATTCTGGATTGGGAGTTCTCGTTCATGCCCCTGAAGGTGATGATTTGTTACCATTGGTAAAGACAGAACTTGGATTACCTTAATTGTGATTCTTTTTCATAAAAATTTTAACTTAAGCACCAGTATGGTGCTTTTTTTTTGACCTAATTTGAGAGATCCAATCGGCATATTTGATTCTGGAGTAGGTGGATTAACCGTAGCCAAAGAAATAGCTCAGATCCTACCAAACAGAGATCTGATTTACTTTGGTGATATAGCCCATTTACCTTATGGCGATAAGTCCAGGAGTGCCATTCAAGAATATAGTACGAGAATCTGTGATTTTCTAATAGCCAAGAATTGCAATGACATTGTTATAGCTTGTAATACTGCATCAGCATTTGCCTATCAAACTCTTAGGCGAAAATATCCTGAGGTAAACATATATAATGTAATTGATCCAGTGGCAAAGTATGTCGCCACAAATTTTAAGTCAGAATCGGTAGGCGTTATTGGCACCAAGGGGACAATTGGGTCGCGGATTTATCCAAAAAAAATTAAGGCTATAGATGACTCGATAAGTGTAAAATCACTTGCGACTCCGCTTTTTGTTCCATTAATTGAAGAAGGTTTGTTCAAGACAACCATTAGTAAAGCCATAATAAAGAAATATTTGAGTGTGAAGTCGCTAAGTGATATAAAGTGTTTGATACTTGGCTGTACACATTATCCTATGATACAATCAGAGATTCAAGAATACTACAAAGGTAATGTTGAAATCATAAATTCCGCTAAAATTGTGGCGCAGTCTATTTCCGAATATCTTGAGCCACAAAAGGGTGTTTCTGGTTCTATGGAAGTATTTGTGTCAGATACTACCACAGCCTTTGAAAAGAATGCACGGAGGTTTTTTGGTTCGAAGATCAATCTAACAAAGGTGGACCTTTGAATTTGATTTTATGTTACTTATGGAGTGCCGCACACTTCACATAACCCTGTGCGAAGACTTCAAGATTTTTCAAACTTTCTTCTAGATCTAATGTCTTTAAAAGTTTGGCTGGTGTTCCACCCCACATTGTGCCAGCCTCAATCACCGTGTTTTCCAGTACTACGCTGCCTGCAGCAATTATGGAGCCTTTCTTGACGATTACATTGTCCATTACAATAGCTCCCATACCAATCAGGCAGTTATCCTCAATTGTGCAACCATGGATAATTGCTGAATGACCAATAGTAACATTATTTCCAATGATTACCTTGGACTTTTCATATGAACCATGCACCATTGAGAGATCTTGGATATTTACGTTATCTCCAATTTGAATAGAGCAAACATCTCCCCGGATAACGGTATTGTACCAAACGCTGCAGTTTTCCCCTAAAACAACTTCTCCAAGAATGCTACAATTCTCAGCTAAAAAACAATTTTCCCCTATTTGTGGTTCTATATTACGTAATGGTTTTATTAATGCCATTTTGGTTAATTTTGTAGCAAGTTAAAACATTCATGGTTTAAGGATCAATTTTAAAATTATTTGAAAATGGAAATGAAAGCAGCCCCAATTAGCGTTTATGCAGAGATGACACCAAATCCTGCTACTATGAAATTCGTAGCGAATAAATTATTGGTGGAAGAGGGAAAGGTTCTGGAATTTACTGATCCATCAGAAACGACCGACTCGGAATTGGCAGCATCAATTTTTAACTTTCCATTTGTAACCAATATATTCATCAGCTCTAATTTTGTAACGGTCACCAAAAACGATATTATTGAATGGGAAGATGTCACAATGGATCTTCGTGAATATATCACAGACTTTCTCAAAAGCGGTAAAGAAATCATTACGAGTACGGCAAAGTATGAGAATGATTCTGCTAAAGATCAATCTTCCAACAGTTCAAATTCATCAATACTACCTGCAAACGAGACAGAAGAAAAGATCTTTAAAATACTTGAGGACTACGTAAAACCCGCAGTGGAACAAGATGGGGGAGCAATAGAGTTCAAAAAGTTTGAAAATGGCATCTTAACCGTGATACTTAGAGGTTCTTGCAGCGGTTGCCCATCCTCCTCTGTTACACTCAAAAACGGCATTTTACAACTATTCAAAAACATGCTTCCTGAGGTTCAAGATGTTGTGGCTGAAGAGAGATAATTATACATGATGTTTTGAAGTTATTAACACTCTGCTCTGAATTGTTAATAAGCTGACGTGGTTTTTGGTTTGAAAAAGCGCATAGCTTTGCTGCAGACCTATATATATGACTTCGATACGCTCAAGTTTTCTGCTTTGCTGCTTGATATTTTTTGTTAATAATTTTCTTGTAGCTCAAACGATCAGTCCTGTCTTAGTATCCCC
>JALEGO010000598.1 GCA_022763165.1 Flavobacteriales bacterium | reverse complement strand
AGAAGTTGCAGCCGTTGGATTAAATGAACAAAGGTGTGTCCGTGATAACATACCTATCAAAGTAGTCAAACTAGATTTTAGTTGTATGTCTCGAGCCATTGCGATGAGATCCACACAAGGTTTTTTTAAAATCATTGTTACCGATGATGATGAAATGAAGATCCTAGGAATGCGAGCGATTGGCCCACATGCTTCAAGCGCCATTCAAGCAGTGGCACTCCTGATTAAAATGGGTCACGGTGTGGAGGAATTGGCTGAACTAGTGCATCCTCATCCATCAATCATAGAAGGTGTGCAAGAGTGTGTAAGAATGCTTTTAAACAAGTCACTATTAAAATCACCTGTCTTCAAAGATAAGCTTCAATGTTATAGACTTAAGGATGGGGTCAAAACACCCCTTCAAAGAATTTAGACTCAGCCAGATTTTGATCACTATTACCCGAATAAAAACGGAATTGTGGAATGATATAATTAAATGTCTCCGAAGCAAGAATTGGACTCTTGAATACGAATATGATAATTTCGACAAAGGAATTGATTCAGACTTCTATATTTTTAGAAAAGATGAAGATGAAATCCTAATAGGTTGGGATAATTGGTTTGAAGGTGAGGTGAAATGTTCAGAAAGAAACCTGGCTATTTTTAAAGAAATAATTGGAAATGACTATGAATCTGGAGATCCCGTGAATTTGAAGCCTGAGGTGATTGATCTTCATAGGAAATGGCATGTCGATAAAAGGATAAAATAATAACGGAGCGCCAAACAATGTATAACTGTAAAGCGCTCATATTTGATTCTTGAAATTTTCGTTTATTTCATACCAAACGTTATCAATAATGCCTTTTTATGTGCTCATTTTGATGCTTAATACATATCTATCAGCATGGTTAGCAACATCCTCAGTAAGGCTGCCATTGATTATGTGAGCGATACCGGTTCTTCCATGAGTTTCCATTGCAATTACATCAACATTTACCTTTTCACTGTAGTTTAAAATACCATCTTCAACATTTCTGTCCGTTTCTACAATAGCAGAATAACCTCCGGTCAGTCCAGAATTCTTTGCGAATTCCTCAATGGATTCCAGTGCTTTATTCATGTCTTCAGCAGAACCGATTATTTTCAATAGATGCAGTTTTGATTCAAAGATCTCAGCAAATTTCTGTATTACCGGGAATTTTAATTTGGCTTTTTCATTGAACTCGGAAGCGAAAACAATATCACTAAAGTCAAAATCTTCTTGATTTTGCTTGACGGTAAGGACAGGAATTGGACTGGTCCTTATTACTTTCTCCGCATTTGAACCTATGAAGAAATCCCTTACTCCTTTAATTCCATGAGTTCCCATAACTATAATATCTTGGTCTTTGATGATATCATGATTTACAACTTCCCAAACTTCGATATCGGCCAATAACGCGGTATGTACACTAATACCAGAAAGAAAATTCTGACGAGACTCTTTTAGTATTTCTTGAGATAGTTGGTCCTGATAGGCTTTTAATTCTTTGTTATCAACTCCAAATTGAAGCGATAGCCCATAAACAGGTTTTTCATAAACGTGAACCATTGTAATTTCAGAACCTGGTATCTTATTGGCAAGCTTAGCGGCTATCTTTAATGCATTCTTCGAACATTCCGAAAAATCAATAGGGACAAGTATTTTCTTCATTTTCCTTCGTTTTATGTAAAAGTAGTTTGGTATCGACTATTGATAATTGATAAATGTCAGGAATAAAACTTTCATTTGTCAGTGTAACCAACTTGTGTTTTAAGGTTATGTACCAAAATCTTAAAACTATGAGAGTCATAAGTGTCTTAATCTTTGCTTTATTATTAATTCTTGTTGAAGGTTGTTTTTACAAGGAACGCAGCCCGGCATCTGGCTGGTCGTATAATGATCCTGGTAATGGAGGGTTCCAGAGGGGTAGAGGAGATCAAATGGGCGTAGCTGGAACTTTGAATGAACGGATCATTGCAGAATCAGAAAATGGAAATCGCAGGAATTATAGAAGATCAGAGAATATCAATGTTCTTGATGGTGTTTATATCCAAGAGCATAGCGAGGGTCAGATTGCCAATCTTGAGGGAAATATTGAAGGTCAAGATGATCCTAATCAAAAAGAACAAGAGTATGCTTTTCTTGAAAATCCATTTGTTTCGACCCTTGAGGAGCATACCAGCACTTTTTCCATTGACGTAGATGTTGCCTCGTATGCACAAATCCGACAACATATTGAATTGGGTTTAGCCCCAAATGCTAATATTATTAGACTAGAGGAAATGATTAATTACTTTGACTATGATTATCCTGTCAAAAATACTGGAGCTCCTTTTTCTTTTTCAACGGAAATCTCTACATGTCCCTGGAATCCAGAAAACAAGATATTGCATATTGGTATAAAAGGTAAAGAAGTGATGATGGAACAGGCTGAGGCCAGTAATTTAGTCTTTTTAGTTGACGTTTCTGGTTCTATGTCAGGAAATGACAGGTTAGGTCTTATACAAAAAGGATTAATAAACTTGGTCAAAACCCTTAGAAAAGAAGATAAAATTTCATTGGTCGTTTACGCTGGAAGTAGTGGACTAGTGTTGCCTCCTACTTCTTGTGACAATAAATCCGATATTATAAATGCGATTAAAAGGTTGAAATCAGGAGGATCTACGGCTGGAGCGGAAGGAATAGAATTGGCTTATAAGACCGCCTCTGAAAATTTACTTCAAAATGGAAACAACAGAGTAATACTTTGTACTGATGGAGATTTTAACGTTGGAATTTCAAGTCAGGAGGCCCTAGTTTCTTTAATAGAGGAAAAGAGAGAAACTGGTATTTTTCTTAGTGTTTTAGGAGTAGGAATGGGAAATTATCAAGATCAAAAAATGGAACAATTGGCGGATCATGGAAATGGTAATTATGCTTTCCTTGATTCCGAGAGAGAAGCGAAAAAAGTCTTAGTAGAAGAAATAATGGGAACGCTTTATGCTATTGCCAAAGATGTCAAAATACAAATAGATTTTGACGCAAGCTCTGTGAAGAATTATAGACTAATTGGATATCAAAACCGCGTTTTAGAAAATAAAGATTTTGAAGATGATAAAAAGGATGCTGGAGAAATTGGCGCTGGTCATTCAGTAACTGCTCTTTATGAGATTTCTTGTAACGAACAGCTTCAAGAATTGTCTGAAATCGCTAAATTGAAAGTAAGGTATAAAGATCCTGATGGGGCTACTAGCAAGTTATTAGAATATGCAGTTTTGAATGATAACATACCTCTTGTTGAAAGTACAGAAAACTTCAGATTTTCTGCAGCAGTGGCTGGTTTTGGAATGATGCTTGGTAAATCTAAGTACATCAATGATTATACCTACAAAGAACTAAGAGCACTTGCTAGTTCTGCTGTTTCTAATGATGAGCACGGCTACAAAGCGGAGTTTTTAACCTTATTGCGACAGTCAAAACAATTAGGTTTGTAAACTATTGATCATCTCAAATTGACTTTCATGGTACACTGATTTATTTTCGCCAATAAACCGGTGTATCATGAAATATTCATTACTGTTGGTCTTACTGTTTTCGATTCAAACCATTTTTTGCCAATCCGATACTTCCTACAAGAAAATTGCAAGTAGAATTTTTCTACCATCTTTGGATGTAGGTTATTTGCATCCGAATTCAGACTTAATTAAGGGCGGCATAATTGTTAAAACAGCCTTGGAGTATCGTTTTAAAAATAATAATGACTTCTTCATAAGATTAAGTTATGACACTTATAATTCAAAGTATTTATTAGATGATAACAATCCCTTATCAAATGCCATTGAAGGAACAGCAAGTTTTACAGATCTCTTTTTAGCTCCTGGTTACAGGTTTGGAGACAAACAATATAGACTCATGATTTCAGTTATGCCTGGAATTAAGTTTTATGAATATCCATCAGCTTCAATTGATTCACAACGCATCTTATTAACACAAAGTTCAAAATCAATTTTTACTTCGTCTATTTTTACAACTTTTGAATACTATTTTGATGAGAAATCAGCTCTAACAATAAGTTTGTTTCAAAACCAGGTTTGGGACAAAGCTGATTTCTGGGAAACAGGAAGGTTAGCCCATGGTATTTCCGTAGGCTTCATCACTTCATTACTATAGTTCTATTAAGAGAGTTTCACTCTCTAAGATGATCCAGTTCACCACAAGAATTTGCCAGTAATTCGCTAAAGCTTAGAGGCTGATCATTATATTCATAATTATTATAATATTGAACAACTCGATAATCAATATCTGTCCGACTAGGTTCCTTTAAAATTTCAGGAACTTGATACCCCTTCAACTCCGGTTCCTGCAAGTCGGATTTATTTGACTTCAGCTCATCATTTATTGCCTTTAGATTAGCTGTTGTATACAGATGAATGGTCTTAATAGAAACACGATGCTTATCAGCTGCCTGTTGCATGGTCATTCTACCCATTAAAATTTCCTTGGAAGTATTGTATTGTTGAACAGCGGTCATCATAGGCTTTAATTTACAATTTAATAATGCTAATATAAATAGAATTCTTTTAAAATTGAAATTTAATTCCAATAAAATTGGAATTTTATAATTATTAAAGTCATAAACTCTTTAATTATCCGGTGCTATTGATTGGTGAATCTAATTTGTTCACCTGCTGAAAATGTCATACTTTCGTTCAAAATTTTATTCATGAAAGTAGTTTTAAGTTCTATATTCATTTATTTGAATATACTTCCACTACTAACAACAACACCACCCCCACCTACAACGACAACAACGATTCTTACTATTAATGAGAGTGAAATCCCATTGAAAGGAGTTAAACTTCGGAATACAAATGATCAAATGTTATCCCTTGAAGATATTAAGGGAGATAATGGATTGATTGTAATCTTCTCAGCCAATTCTTGTCCATTTGTAGTCGGTTCAAAATCTGCAGAAGGCTGGGAGGGTAGATATTCGGGTATCTATGAAGAGGCTTCTAAAAAGGATGTTGGTATGGTCCTAATCAACTCCAATCATGCGATGAGAGCCTCCAAAGACTCTTTTGCTGAAATGCAGGCTAGGGCCAAAACAAAAAATTATCAATGGCCTTATTTATTTGATGAAGGGGCCAAGGTGGCAGATGCATTTGGTGCCAGAACCACACCTCATGTTTTTCTTTTTGATAAGGATGGCATACTTGTTTATCGCGGAGCAATCGATGATAACGTAAAAAGTCCTGAAAAAGTAAAAAACCATTATTTAAAAAACGCTGTAGAAAATCTAGCCAAAGGTTTAGAAATATCTCCGAATTCTTCAAGAAACATTGGATGCAGCATAAAGAGACACTGATGAAAATAAATAAGATTTATTTCCTCATTGTTTTCATTT
>JALEGO010000597.1 GCA_022763165.1 Flavobacteriales bacterium | reverse complement strand
TACTAGACTACATCATCCCTGATTTCGTCCATGTTTTGTCGAATGGAAAAATAATCAAAACAGGAGATAAGTCTTTAGCTCTAGAATTGGAAGAAAAAGGTTACGATTGGTTAAAGGAAACTGCTGAAGTTTAGAATCTACAAACTTAAAGATGAACAAAAAAGAAACATTTCTTAAGGATTTTATCGCGCAAGAAAGCTCATCTCCCTATCTTCAAAAGTTGCAGGGTGAAGCAAGGACAGCAATAGAAAAGTTGGAATTCCCTACTACAAGAGATGAGTTCTGGAAGTATACCCGATTAGGAGTATTGCTCAACCAAAGCTTCCGTCAAGCACCTAACTTTGATGTTAAGAGGGAGGAATTAGAGCAATATCTCATTGATGAGGTTGATCTTTTGGTCTTTGTTAACGGGTTCTATTCAGAGGAATTGTCAAGCATAGATAACACTCAGTTAGAGATTTCTCCATTAGCCAAATTTAAAAATAAGGCTTCAGATCAAGTAGAACAGAGATATGGTCAACTTTCAAATCATAATGAGGATATTTTTGCTGCTATCAACACATTTTATGCAACGAATGGTGTTGCTCTGCACGTCAAAAAGAATGATACACTCCAAAGACCGATTCAAGTTCTTCATATCTCTTCAGGGGACTCAATATCCTATAACCCAAGAAATTTGATAGTTCTTGAGAACAGCGCTGAAGCAGAAATCTATTTTACAAAGATCTCTCTCAATGGGATGGCATTTACAAACTGCGTCACAGAGATCTTCTTAGAGCAAAACGCAAAATTGAATTGGACAGAATGGCAAAATCAGGGTAGCGAAGACTATCAAATCAACAATCTTTTTGTACATCAAAAAGAGCATAGCCAATGCTCAATTACAACCATTACATCTGGAGGAAAACAAATCAGAAACAATATTTATGTTAGTCATGATGGGGAACAAATCAACACTAAACTGAATGGTTTATCTCTTGCAAAGAACAAACAACATATTGATAACCACACCATAATTGATCACCGATCTCCAAACTGCCAAAGCTTCGAAACTTACAAGGGTATAGCTGCTGATGAAGCCACAATAGTATTTAATGGAAAGGTTTTTGTCAGACAAGATGCTCAGAAGACCAATGCTTTTCAATCAAATAATAACATTTTATTGTCAGACAACGCGAATATCTACTCCAAGCCCGAACTTGAGATTTATGCCGATGACGTTAAATGTAGCCATGGCTCAACAACAGGTCAAATTGATGAGGAAGCACTGTTTTACTTGAGATCAAGAGGTATAAAAGGTAGTACTGCAAAAAAACTAATGATCAAAGCATTTGCAATTGAGGTTCTAGAAGAGATAAAAAATGAACCTTTTCAAAATATGGTCGTAGAAGCGATCGAAGAAAACTACTTTGTGTGATCAAACTCAAAAGCGGAATGCCTTTTGATTCATACAAAGACAAAGCAATGTCATGAGCAGGAGTGTATTAATTATTATTATATCATTTTTTTTCTTACAAGTATCGGCACAGTTTGATGTTGGTAAGCCTTTATATACCGTGAATAAGGCCGGTAATGTTCTGGATAAAAGCCTTGTCCAAAATGTTAAATTCAGTGATGGATTTTACAAGTTTATGGACAAGAACGGGGAGGCAATCTTTTGCAGAGAACTGTATCGTTTTCCAAACATAGAAGAGCTGTTTTTCAAGGTTTACAATGGAAAACTTGCTTGTTTGGAGTACATGACTTCAAATTTTGCGATCAAAAAACTAACGCTTTATGCAAACTACGCAAAATCAGATACCGCATTTTTCCCAGAAGGGGTGAATCAATTTACCAAACTAAAGACCCTACATATCATCGGATTTTACCTGACCAAACAAAATCTATACGAAATTTCTAAGCTCAAAAACCTTGATACACTTATTCTGGATGAGGTAACAATTACGGATATCCCGGAAGAGATTGCACGAATGATCAACCTAAAATCGCTCAAGATCATTGACTGCCAAATGAAGAGCTTCGCGAGATTGCCAGAACTAAAATCATTAAAGGATCTTCAAATCAGTGGCTCAGGACTGTTGAAAATACCTCAAGAAGTGACTTACCTAACAGGTTTGGAGAGTATCTCATTGAAATCAAACAAACTGACCGATATTGGCGTTTTAACTGGTCTGAAAAGACTCCAGAAAATTGATGTTTCTGGGAATTTGATCAAATACCTACCAAGTTCCTTAGGAATGTTAAAGAACTTAAGAGGCTTAAACCTTTCAGATAACCCTGGGCTAAACTATGATAATATTGAAAAGTTGGATAGCTTAAGGACTTTAGATGTTAGTTATAACTTTTTGAGATTGCTTCCAAATAACATACTACAATTGGGAGAGTTACGGAGATTAGACCTTTCATTTAACTCCATCTCTAGCCTGCATGGAATGGACTCATTGTATAAGATGGAACACATGAATGTTTCAGGGAATGAGAGTAAAATTGGAATTCCAAGGACTTTTTCGACTTTTCAGAACTTAAAAACTCTGAATTTCCGATACACAGAGTTAGACATGAGTTCCCTGAATAATTTGAGCTCTTGTGAGCAGCTCAAGATGAGTATTCTTGGTGATGAAATTCCAAGTGAAATAAGATCCATTCCAAACCTTCAGACGCTAAGTTTGTTAAATATAAAGAGCCTTGAACTGAACAGCACGAATGTTGGGCGCCTCTCACGGGTCAAACATTTATATATTGAATCGTTCGAATCATTGGTGATTACAGAGAGTATTAAAACGATGAGCAAATTGAAATCTTTGGAGATCGCTTCAGTGAGAAACCTCAAAGGAGCAAATACTTTGTTCGAGCTACCCAACTTGGATCGCCTATATTTTAATAAGGTTGGAAAGTTTGAGGAAGAATTCAAATTACCAGAAGAATCGTCAATCAAAGAGTTCAAAGTGAGTAGGCTGCCAAAGGACATTGGTATAGAGAATATTATTAATTATCCTGACCTTGAGAAAGTTTATTTAAATCAACACCAACAAAACCAGCTGGTAAGCGCTATTAAAAACAGCGAATTGCTAGAGGTCAAAAATAAAGTCATTTTAGATTGGAGAATGTAGCTTCATATAACCCAAAAACCTTGCTAGAACTCAGAAATCAATTTCCTAACCTCAATATAAAGGTAAACGGTTACCCATTAATATATCTAGATAATGGGGCAACTGCTCAAAAGCCGAAATCTGTTATTGATACCATTGATGAATACTATAAAACGTATAACAGCAATGTTCACAGAGGTGTGCACTTTTTGAGCCAAAAGGCAACGGACAGGCTTGAGTCAGTTCGTAAACGAACTCAAGCATACATAAATGCCGAAAATGAAGAAGAGATCATTTTCACAAAAGGCACCACCGATGGCATCAACCTCGTTGCATTTTCTTATGCCGAGAGATTCCTTCAAGAAGGAGATGAAATCATTTTGACAAGAATGGAGCATCACTCCAACATCGTCCCTTGGCAGATGGCCTGTGAACGAAAAGGAGCCAAAATAAGGCTGTGGGAAATGGAAGAAGATGGGTCCTTAGATCTAGAAAAACTCGAACGCTTGATAAGCTCGAAAACGAGACTGTTGGCGATATGTCATATTTCAAACGCCTTGGGAACAATAAATCCAATTAAGGAAATTGTTGAAAGTATTCTCAAACCAAATGGGATTCATATCCTTGTGGATGGGGCTCAAGCTGTGCCACATACAAGAGTAAATGTGCAAGATCTTGCTGCAGATTTTTACGTTTTTTCATCTCACAAAATATTTGGTCCTACAGGCGTAGGTGTTTTATATGGCAAAAAGGACTTGCTCAACGAATTACCTCCATATCAAGGAGGAGGAGACATGATCAAAGATGTCAGCTTCGAGGGCACCACATATAATGAGTTGCCCCATAAGTTCGAAGCAGGAACACCAAACATTGCGGGTATTATTGGGCTAGGAGCAGCGATCGATTTTATGAACAGCTGGGATTGGGAACTCATCCATCAACACGAAGACGATCTGTTAAGTTATGCAACAGATCAATTAAAAGAAATCCAAGGAGCTAAGATTTACGGTGAAGCAAAACAAAAGGCAAGTATTCTATCCTTTAACATTGCTGACATACACCCCTATGATATTGGCTCCATTTTGGATCAACTTGGAATTGCGGTTCGAACCGGCCACCACTGTACTCAGCCTATCATGGAATACTATAAAATACCTGGAACGGTAAGAGCTTCGTTTGCTGCGTACAATAATAAGGAAGATGTAGACAGGTTTTTTGAAGCACTTCACAAATCCATTAAGATGTTATCCTAATACAATGACCATTCAAGAAAAACAAGAAGAACTGATAGCAGAATTTAGCCTGTTTGAAGACTGGATGTCGAAGTATGAATATATCATTGATTTAGGAAAAGAATTACCTACTATGGATGAGGCCTTCAAAAATGATGACTATTTGGTGAAAGGATGTCAATCGAGAGTGTGGCTGCACCCTGCCCCTGAAAATGGTAAACTAAACTTTGAAGCGGACAGTGATGCTATAATTTCCAAAGGTTTAATTGCAATAATTCTTCGTGTCTATTCAGGACATACTCCAGAAG
>JALEGO010000596.1 GCA_022763165.1 Flavobacteriales bacterium | reverse complement strand
GGATGGGCCAGTACAATGGTTCTTATCCTTTTCTCAACTGGGGTTATTTTAGTTAGTATAGGAATTGCCGGTATATATATTGGTAAATCATTCGAACAAATTAAAAATAAACCAATTTACGTTATTGATGAGAAATTAAACTTTAAAGATGAGTAAAAGAATATTCATCTCACAATCAAATTATATTCCATGGCAGGGGTTCTTTTATGCTTTGAATCAAGTTGATGAGTTTATTGTATATGATGAAATGCAATATACAAGACGTGATTGGAGAAACAGAAACAAAATTAAAACCAGCTCCGGGCTCAAATGGTTAACCATCCCAGTTAAAGTTAAAGGAAATTATTATCAGAAAATTAATGAGACGATGGTGGTTGATAATCTATGGAGACACAG
This sequence comes from Flavobacteriales bacterium, assembly GCA_022763165.1. Taxonomy (GTDB): domain Bacteria; phylum Bacteroidota; class Bacteroidia; order Flavobacteriales_G; family JALEGO01; genus JALEGO01. The sequence continues at coordinate 7,902 of JALEGO010000596.1, read as the reverse complement.
ACATTTTGAATCTATACGTCACTCCTATGGAAAAAGTAAATTTTTCAAGGATGTCAAAGCTTTTTTAGAAGACTTATATTTTGGGTTGGATGAGCAGAATTTAAGTGAAATTAATATTCATTTTCTCCAGAAAATATGCAATTTCTTAAAAATTAAAACCGTCTTTCTAAGATCAAAACAATTCGAATTAGACAATAATCGAAATAACAGATTACTTGAAATCTGTAAAAAACGTGATGCTACCTTGTACCTTTCCGGACCTTCGGCTAGAAATTATATTGATGAAAAACTATTTGCAACAAATGATATTGCGATTGAATGGTTAGATTATTCTCAACTACCAAAATATTCTCAACTTCATGGGGATTTTACTTACGGAGTATCAATATTAGATCTAATAATTATGAATGGAATTGAATCCTATAATCTGTTTAAATAACAAATGAAACTTGAAAGGATAAAAAAATATTATGAGAACAAATTAGATCAATATGGACCTAGCCCGAAAGGTGTGGATTGGAACTCCATAGATGCGCAATTAGAAAGGTTTAAGATTCTTTCAAATCTTCTAACAACTGAAGAAGATTTTTCATGTTTAGACTACGGCTGCGGTTATGGTGGACTTCTTGACTTTCTAGTTTCATGTAAACACAATTTGTCCCAATATACGGGTTATGATATCTCAAAGCAAATGATTAAAATTGCTAGAAAAAGATACCAAAATACACCTTCAGTAAAAGTTCATTGGAAAACCGAGATTAATGATACAAAATATGACTATGTAATTGCATCTGGGTTGTTCAATGTTAAATTATCCAATTCCATTGAGGATTGGGAAAAATATATAGAACAAACAATTAGCCAATTCAATTCTCTATCTATCAAAGGGTTTGCATTCAATTGTTTGACTTCATACTCTGATCAAGAATACATGAAAGATTACTTATTTTACGCCAATCCCCTTAAAATCTTTGATCATTGTAAAATAAATTACTCAAGGAATGTAGGGCTACTCCATGATTATGATTTATATGAATTTACAATTATAGTAAGGAAATAAAGTATGAAAGATTTGATTATTTTCGGAACTGGGGATATTGCCGAATTGGCTAAGTATTATTTTGAGCAAGACTCAGACACGCGGGTGGTGGCATTTACTGTTGATAGAGAATTTATTATTGAGGATTCATTTCATAATTTACCAGTAATTCCATTTGATGAAATAGCTCAAAAGTACCCCTCAAAACATTTTGATATGTTCATTGCACTTTCATACACTAGAATGAACAGATTACGGGAAGAAAAATTCTACGAAGCTATTGGCTTAGGATATAAACTCGTTAGTTACATAAGTTCAAATGTTTCTAATTATTCTTCTCACGGATTTGGTCAGAACTGTTTTATTTTGGAAGATAATACAATTCAACCCTATGTGAAAATAGGTGATAATGTCACATTATGGAGTGGCAATCATATTGGTCATCATAGTGTCATAAAATCGCATAATTTCGTTAGTTCTCACGTTGTCATCTCAGGGCATTGTCAAGTAAGATCTAATTGCTTTATAGGAGTCAATGCAACGATAGGACACAATGTAACTTTAGATTCTGGGACGCTAGTCGGAGCTGGTGCGATAATTACAAAAAGCACAGAAGCAAATGGTGTTTACGTCCCAAGTAAGAGCATTAAACTTGAAAGACCAAGTAATAGTTTTAAATTATAATATGCAAACATGGAAAGATCAACATATTCTTTTCTCAACTCAGAATTATGCCGCAGTTCCTTTCATCCTTGAACAAAATGATTCTGGTTTATTGAAAATCGCATTTTCCTCAAGAGATCGTAAAAACAGATCAATTCCAAAAATTTTGTCATATGATTTCTACAACAGGGTGGTTGTCGATATTGAGGATATAAAGATTTCGTTAGGAGAATTAGGAACCTTCGACCAAGATGGAATAATGCCATGTTGTAAAATCCAAGTTAACAATAAACAATACTTATTTTATATTGGTTGGAACAATGGATACCGAGAAGTGCCTTTTAGAAATGCTCTTGGGATTGCAATTTGGGATAATGAAAGGAATGAATTCTATAAATACTCCTCAGGTCCAGTTATGGATCGAGGAATATTTGATCACTGCTTTGTCGCTGGATGCACTATATTAAAGGATGAATCTATATACCACATGTACTATTTATCTTGTGATGAATGGAGAATGAAGGAAAAAGGCCCAATGCATTATTACAAAATCAAATATGCCAAATCTACCGATTGCATTAATTGGGAAAGAAAAGGAGAGGTCATGATAGATTTTAAAAATGAACTTGAATACGCAATTTCTTGTCCAAGAGTTATTAAAGAAGAAGAAATATTCAAAATGTGGTATTCTTTCAGAGCTTCTGCAGATTGTCCAAACTACCAAATTGGATATGCCGAGTCCCTAGATGGTAAAAATTGGGAACGGAAAGACGAATTAATAAGTTTTATTCGCTCAGAATCCTATAATTCTCGCATGATGTGCTATCCGTTTGTTTTTGATTTAGATGGTAATAAATACATGCTATATAACGGCAATAATTATGGAGAAGATGGCATAATGTTAACTAAGCTTCTTGATGAAGTATGATTTAATTACATCAACAATATAGTTTATCTCTTCCTCGCTCAAAAATTGGTGCAAAGGAAGTCTTATTAAGCCATCAGCAAATTTATCCGTATTAGGTAGGGTATGTATGTCAGAGTAATTTTTAGAAATAAAATCACTATTATGCAGTCCCAAATAATGAAAAACTGCATTAATACCTCTTTTCTTAAGAAAATCAATTATGAAACGTCTATGTTCAATGCCTGATAATACTATATAAAAAATGTGAGCATTATGCTTTGCATAAGAGGGAATCTGTGGCAATCCAATCTTCTCATTCAACTCCAGGAGTTTTGAATAATATAATCTCCATAGTTGCTTCCTTTTATTTTGAATTGTATCCAAATGCTCTAACTGGGCAAACAAAAAAGCCGCTGTAATATCTGAGGGTAGAAATGAAGATCCTATATCCATCCAATTATATTTATCAATATCTCCTCTAAAGAAAGCTGATCTATTCGTTCCTTTTTCCCAGATTATTTCAGCACGATTAACATAGTCTTTGTTATTAACCACGAGCATTCCACCTTCACCACTTATAATGTTCTTCGTTTCATGAAAAGAAAAGGTGGCAAAATCCCCGAAAGAACCTAAAGGCCTTAAATCATGATAGGAATCAATGGCTTGAGCTGCATCTTCAATCAAAAATAAATTGTGCCTTTTTTTGATGGATATAAGTTTTTCCATATCGCAAGCAATACCAGCATAATGCACAACAACTATTGCTTTCGTTTTAGGAGTAATCAATTCTTCAATCTGTTCTGGATCGATATTTGGATTGAGCAATCCTGAATCTGCAAGTACAACTCTTGCTCCTCTTAAAACAAACGCATTAGCAGTACTCACAAAGGTATAAGATGGAATTATAACTTCATCTCCTGGTTCAATCTCACATAATATTGCCGCCATTTCAAGGGCATCCGTGCAACTAGATGTCAAAAAACAAGATTCAAAACCATATCTATTTCGGAAGAATTCATGACACTTTCTCGTATAAACTCCATTTCCAGAAATTTTGCCAGCCTCAACTGCAGTTTTTATATATTCAAGTTCACAACCGGTTAAAAATGGCTTATTAAAGGGAATCATTCATATCAACTTTCAGAACTCAACGTATCTCTCTCTAAAATGTTTTCTGCCCACTTTTTATTATTAGCTGCTAAATCATTTTCAGGCTCAATAGCTAAAGCTCTATTACAATGTTTTAGAGCTTCTTGTCCCAATCCCATTCGACAATATGCCGAACAAATATTACTATGTGCCTTCGCTGTTTCTTTCAATTTAATAGCTTCTTCCCAAGCTTGTATTGCCTTGAACAACTGGCCATCATTATAATAAGCTAAACCAAGATTGATGTAAGTCACATAGTCTTTGGTTTTAGATATCTCATTTTCGTTTCGAATCACTTCTAAAAGAGTAGACCTCAAATTAGATTGGACACTAGTTTCATTTGAACCAGAATTTTCTGGTTTATTCAAAATATAAACTAGAAAAAAGACTATGACTAAAATGCTTCCAAAAAATATGAATAGATTTTTCTTTCGAGTCGATTCTTCCAAAACTTTAGGTTTTCAACAAAAATAATATTTTGACTCATATTCAAATTATCATTTAGTTCATACAATTATTTGACGAAAAGATATAACAAACACCATCATTAAATGGATTTGCAACTGACCCTATTTGTCTAAATTCCTTCGGGAAATCTACTCCCCTGCTGAATAAACAATTCTTGAACTGTCTAGACACTAACTTTCCATCAGAAATAACAATCACCAGATTCTTTAAGTATCTTGTATCAGCTAAATTGAATGAAAAACAGTTAGTTTTATAATAAAGTAGTTTATACCAAGGTCGCCCAGGGCTTTTATATCCAAGCAAATAATTTAATGCCGGATAATCCATTGACAAGAGTCTTACAGAATCCTTATCTAGTCTTATATTTTTATTGAGTATCTCATTTACATTCTCAACAAAATCGGATGTTCGGGCATCAATAAAAATGCCATTGCCATTTTCCACGCCAGACAATTGAACTTTCTGCTTTAAAAGGCCATTTTTGATCTTGTACGAATTTAACACACCTCCATTAAAAATAATCACAGCTGATGTCGCCAATAATAACAAGGTTTGTACAGAAATAATTTGCTTAAGCAATTTGGAATTAATTTGTGACTGAAAAAAGCCAGCGGCAATTGTAAATAAAAGTATCCAAAAAATTAAATATTGTGCCGAATGTGCTGTAAATCCAGCATTTGTACCAAAAGAAATCATAAAAGGCATTGTGAATAGCGATATTAAAAGAAACGCAATCTTCAGATTAACTTTAGACAGTTTAAAACTCAAAAGTTTTATTCTCATATTTCGGTCAAACAGACTTGTTATTAAAAGATTAACTAAAAAACAGCCAATTAATGGAATGACATATAGCATATCCGTTGAGCCCAATTTCAACAAGTTAAAATGAATAACCGATATCCAAAATCCAATGCAAAACAAAATGACATAAAAGAATTTTAGGACATTGATAGAAACATTAGAAAAAAGATGCTTTGTTAACCATATTCCCAAAGAACTAGTCAAGTAAATGGGTAATACAACCAATTGATATTCACCAAAAATCTGCAGGAGTTCCTTAAAATAAATCTTGGATAGTAAGCTCAAATCATGATCTCCACCTTCATTTTGTTCTAACAAGTATTGGACACTATTCAACCAAATCCTTGGAGATTCAATTGTTGAATACAACAGTAAACCAGACAGTATCCCAATCAAAAACAAAGTAGATGCCCTGACTTTTGTTTGGAAATCTTTGAATGTTAAAAATAGAATAACGAAAAGACTAAAGCCTAACAATATTATACCACTGGAAATCTTTGTTATTAATTGTAAAAAAACCATAAAGCCCAATAAAGCAATATGAATGTAATTTTTTGAAAAGTTGCCATACCAAAACCTTAAAACGCAGCCAATGGCCACTATAAAACAGATGAGTGAGAATGAATTGTAAGAAATGGCTCGTGGGAAAACGCAATAACTCAACCAAGACCCTGTCAGAATTAAACAAAACGTCATAAAAGGATTTATGACAAAATGGTTAAGGTTCTGACTAAACTTACTAACAGAAAACATTAAATAGACTGCCGCCATAAAAGTCAAGCATGCCCTTAAAAAGCGTAACTCAAAAATATCTAACGGGACTAGATGGTTGATTCTATTTAAAAATAAGTTAAACCTTATAATTCCAAAGTCTTCGCTCGGAAATAATACCTCATAAAGATAAAAACCCTCATCTGTAAGGTCGAGCCCCCTATTTAGTGTAAATAAAATAACAAATACAGCCGACATTGTTATAATGCCGGCCACTATATCATAAAACCTTTGATCATTAAATCGAAAGTTCATATCAATTTCTTATTGAATACTTCTTGTTCTCTTCCATATCAAACCACATGGCGAAAAGAATAAACATAGATGAGCTCATAAAGGAAAACATCACAGCCAAAGAATTAATTTTATACAAAATCCCTGACAACAGATAATAATAAGCCAACCGACAACCTAACAAAAAAAACAAGAAGCCAAAAGTTGAGCCCAGTAAATAAAACAAAACAAGAGGATGAAAATTTCGAATCACGTATTTTTCCTTGATCCTCCACAAGAAAAGTCTAATTAATAACACAGGAATTGTAAATAAGACCTTACTGATTCTCATAGTTGATTTTTCGCCAATTCCGTAAATTGGTTCAACTGCAATATCCTTAACTCTCAAATTGGCAACATTTGCTCTAACTAACAAATCATTTGGCTGGCCATATCGTTTATACATGCTATTCCAATCAATGGAAGTTACGGCTTTCCTACTTAAACATATAAAACCAGATTGGGAATCCGCAACATTCCAGTAGCCAGATACAATCTTCGTAAACAAACTGAGAAAAGCATTCCCGTAAAATCTGACTTTAGGCATTTTATCATATGCCTCACGTGAGAAAAAACGATTGCCCTTTGCAAAATCACATTCATCCTGGGATATAGACTCAACAAGCTTAATTATGTCATCTGGAGACATTTGGCCATCACCATCTATTTTTAAAAAAATCTCTGCATCGGTCTCCAATGCATCTCTCATTCCTTTGGCCACGGATGCGCCAACACCCATATTGACCTCATGGTTCACTAGAGAAATCGTGTCACGCTTCTCAGCTAAATTGGTAACAATTTTTCTAGTATTATCAGTGCTGTTATCATTCACCACAAATACGTAATCTACGAAATGCGGCAAATTGACAATAGTTGACTCAATCAAATTTTCTTCATTATAAGCTGGAATAACTACACAAATTTTTTTTGAATTTAGCATGAGAAAGTCGGATCAACAATGCTAAGATATAGTTTCTCTTATAAAATTCACCGGGGCACTTCATAGAGCTTTCAACAACAGATTTGTTGTAAAATAGTATTTCTTCAAAATCCCTTTGTTTTTGGAACTTTTTGTTTGAATTTGCGTATAAGAATCTTGTTATAATCGCGATTAATGAATAGATGCTTTTGTAAGCATGTGAATATGCTTATTTTAGCTAATGAATTATTGAACATTTGGTAAGACTTTTACGACAAATAATTTTCTCCATATTGTTCTCAGCAACTATTTGCTGTCCTATTCATCTATTTGGGCAGGGGGCTCCCGATTCAATTAATTATCAAGCAGTGCTACGAGATAACAATGGTAATGTTATTTCAAATAGTAGTGTCATTTTGGAATTGTCAATCCTTCCATTTAGTGGTGGAAGTGCGGTTTACACTGAACAACATACCGTTACAACCAATAATTTTGGACTCATCAATGTACCCATTGGAGGCGGAACAACTAATGACACTATTCAATTAAGTGAAATTCCATGGGGTAATGACGCCTACTCGCTTGGACTTCAATTTAGTCAAGATGGTGGTATCACTTGGGAAGGTATTTCAAACCCACCAAAGTTTTTATCTGTTCCATATTCGTTTTATTCAGATGTAGCAGGAAGAATTACTGGAACCATAGGAACTACTGGAGCTAAAGGTGAAACTGGCGCTAAAGGAGAAACCGGAGCTAAGGGTGAAACTGGTGCTAAAGGAGAAACTGGAGCAAAAGGGGAAACCGGAGCTAAAGGAGAAACTGGTGCTAAAGGAGAAACTGGAGCAAAAGGGGAAACCGGAGCTAAAGGAGAAACTGGAGCTAAAGGTGAAACTGGTGCTAAGGGAGAAACTG
>JALEGO010000595.1 GCA_022763165.1 Flavobacteriales bacterium | reverse complement strand
ATTCAAGATTCCTACGTCATCAATTCCTTTGATTGAGATTCTTGTTTGAAAAGCTACGAGATCTTGACTTTGCCATCTGGCCTTAACAATTCGATAAGCATAGTTTGATAACAACTGCACTGCATTGGGGCAGTTGACACGATGAATTTTAATTCCGTCATGTATTGTGATAAAACCGAAAACATCATCTCCTGGAATGGGATTACAACATGGGGCAAGTTTAAAATCTATGTTTTCCATGTTTTCGCCCAATATGAGCGTGTCATTTGAACCCTTGTAGTTGGTGATGAGCTCATCGATTTTCTTTCCTTTTGACTGTCCTTTTTTCGACTTTTCGATTTCTTGATGGAAGTCCTTAAGAATTGAAAGATCCGCCTTATCCATGGCAACTCTGTAATAGAGGTCCTGACTAGTATTGAGTTTTAGGTAATTTGCTAACTTATGGATATTGGCTTCGTTGAAAGCGATTTTGTTTGATTTAAATTTACGCTCTAAGATCTCCTTTCCATCTTGCGCTATTTTCCTCTTTTCATCTTTTAGTAAAGACTTTATTTTTGTCTTTGCTTTGGCAGTAACGACAAAATCAAGCCAGCTTTCATTCACTTTCTGTTTGCCAGAAGTAATGATTTCAACTTGATCCCCACTTTTAAGGGTGCAGCTCAAAGGAACCAGTTTTTGATTGACTTTGGCTCCAATACATTTTTCACCCACTTCTGTATGTATGTCAAAGGCAAAGTCTAGGGCAGTTGCATTGGCCGGAAGGTTTCTTAGATCTCCCTTGGGCGTAAATACGTAGATTTCCTTTGAAAAGAGATTTAGTTTGAAATCATCAATGAAATCAAGGGCGTTTTCCGCATTCGTTTCTAGGAGCTCCCTAATTTTGTTGATCCAAATGTCCAACTGAGATTCTGAACCAAGGTTTTTATATTTCCAATGGGCCGCATAACCTTTTTCAGCTATGTCATCCATTCTTTTGGTTCTCACTTGGACTTCTACCCATTTACCAGAAGGGCTCATGACTGTTGCATGCAGCGATTCGTAGCCATTTCTCTTGGCTGTAGTGATCCAATCCCGCAGTCTATCTGGGTTTGGTTTGTAGAAATCTGTAACTATAGAATAAACTTTCCAACATTCAGCCTTTTCCTGACTCAATGGAACATCCAAAATGATTCGAACTGCGAATACATCATACACCTCTTCGAAAGGAATATCCTTATTTCGCATTTTGTTCAAAATGGATTGAATGGATTTTGTTCTACCCTTAATTTCGAATTGCATGCCGTACTTGCGCAATTCACGTTCGATTGGTAATATGAATTGATTGATGAACCTGTTTCTTACTGCTTTTGTCTTTCTTAATTTGGTTTCAATTTCAGAATACACTTCAGGTTCGGTGTATTTCAAACCTAAATCTTCGAGTTCGGATTTAATCTTATAAAGGCCGAGTCGATGCCCCAAAGGAGCATAAAGATAAAGCGTTTCTGAGGCAATTTTTCTTTTTTTATGATCCGGCATGGAACCCAAGGTTCGCATGTTGTGAAGCCTATCTGCAAGCTTGATCAAAATTACTCTAACGTCATCAGAAAGCGTTAGTAGCATTTTTCTGAAATTTTCAGCCTGTGCTGAACTTTGATGATCGTAAACACCTGAAATTTTGGTCAAACCATCTATAATGGAGGCTACTTTTTCCCCAAATAGACTTTCAATATCATCTAGTGTTACTTCGGTATCTTCAACAGTATCATGCAGTAAAGCACAAACAATTGAAGTTGTGCCAAGGCCAATTTCCTCAGCTACGATACGAGCTACAGCGATTGGATGAAAAATGTAGAGCTCTCCTGATTTTCGCCTAACGTCTTTGTGCGCATCTAGAGCTAAGTCGAAAGCCTTCCGAATCAATACTACATCCGCCTTACTTTGATGATAGCGCTGAGAACTTAGTAGCGCTTTATACTCTCTCAGGATAAGCTTCCTCTCTTGTTCTTGATCTATTGAACTGATTTCAGTTGACATATATAAGATTGACCAAATCTAATTTAGTAAAAATTGAATTCCATACAATCAAAAAGACAAAGTTTAGATCGCTGGCAGCACTTTAGTTTCAACCGAGCCAAAACCTACTCTTACCCCATCTTTTGATGCTGCGCCTTTCATAATAACAGAATCTCCATCTTGGATGAATTTTCTTTCAGTACCATCAGAAAGTTTAATAGGTTTTGTGCCTTTCCAAGATAATTCGAGCATTGATCCATAGCTGTCTGGAGTTGAACCACTAATCGTACCAGAAGCCATCATATCTCCAACGTTTATGTTACATCCATTAATGGTGTGGTGGGCAAGTTGCTGACGCATGTTCCAATACATATATTGATAATTGGATTTGCAAATCGTATTGACATCACCGTTTTCAGTTTTTAAATCTACTTGCAAATCAATGTTATAATTCCCCTCCCCGGTATACTCCAAATAAGGAAGAACTTTAGGTTCCTGAACCGGACCCGAAACTTTGAATGGCTGCAAGGCATCAAGTGTTATGATCCAAGGTGATATCGAAGAGGCAAAGTTTTTCCCTAAGAACGGCCCTAATGGAACATATTCCCATTTTTGAATATCCCTAGCTGACCAATCATTGAAAAGACACATTCCAAAAATATAATCTTCGGCTTCAGCTGTTGAAATACTTTGCCCAAGGGCTTTTCCTTGATAAGTTACGAAAGCCATTTCTAGTTCAAAGTCTAGCAATCTACAAGGTCCATAAACAGGAGGCTCATTTTCATTTGGTTTTTGTTGACCTTTTGGTCTATGAATATCTTGTCCACTCAAAATAATTGAAGATGCTCTGCCATGATATCCAACAGGAATATGTCTCCAGTTAGGTAACAAGGCATTGTTAGGATCTCTAAACATAGTACCAACGTTGGTTGCGTGTTCTATGCTTGAATAGAAATCTGTGTAATCACCAATATTTACGGGCATCATCATAGTTGCTTGTTCAATTGGAACGAGACAGTTACTAATATGAGTGCTGCGACTTTGCAGTTCATCGTTCTCCCGGTTGAATAGAAATGATAGGCGATTTCTCAACTCTCTTGTGACTCCTTTGCCCAAGAGCATGAATTCATTTAAAGAACTTGATGAAAGAGTAGATTCATCGAAGTTTAGAGGTTTTAGGTAGCCTAGTTGACTCAATGCTACCAAATCGATTATATTATCTCCGAGAGCAACCCCCACCCTAGGGCTAAGACTATTCGTTTTGAAAATACCAAAAGGAAGATTTTGTATTGAGAAATCGTGATTTGGATCTACGTCCAACCAAGATTTTATGCCTGGGTCATTTGCCTTTATCATACAGCTACATTTTCATTGAAAAGGGGATACTTTTCCATCATTTCATTCACTTGTTTTCGAATGGTATCGATTCGCCCATCATCTTCTGGATTCATGATGACTTCATCCATGAAGTTTACAATGGTGTCCATGTCATATGTTGAGAGACCTCTTGTCGTTACTGCTGGGGTGCCAACTCTGATCCCGGAAGTTACAAAAGGTGATTGATCATCAAATGGGACCATATTCTTGTTTACTGTGATATCAGCACGCCCTAGGGCTTCTTCTGCTTTTTTACCAGTAATATTTTTTGATCTTAAGTCAATCAGCATACAGTGATTGTCCGTACCTTTTGAGATTACGCCATATCCTTTCTGAACAAACGCTTCTGCCATTTTCTTGGCATTCTCCACAACTTGATTGGTATAGCTTTTGTATTCACTTGTGAGCGCTTCACCAAAGGCCACCGCCTTGGCAGCAATTACGTGTTCAAGCGGACCTCCCTGTGTACCTGGAAACACTGCCGAATCCAAAAGGCTACTCATTTTTCTCACTGTGCCTTTGGCTGTTGTAATTCCCCAAGGGTTCTCGAAATTTTTTCCTATCATGATGATACCACCTCTTGGTCCGCGAAGGGTCTTGTGAGTTGTGGTTGTTATAATGTGGCAATGTTCCAAAGGATCATTAAGAATGCCAGTAGCAATAAGTCCTGCTGGATGTGAAATGTCTGCCATTAAAAGCGCGCCAACTTCATCGGCAACTTTACGCATCCTTACATAATCCCAGTCTCTTGAATAAGCAGAGGCCCCGGCAATGATCAGTTTAGGCTTTTCCTTTTTTGCTGTTTCTTCAAAGGCATCATAATCTACAATTCCAGTAGCTTTATCCACTCCATAGAAGGTTGGTCTGTAAAGTTTACCAGAGAAATTTACCGGTGATCCATGAGTTAAATGTCCTCCATGTGATAAATCAAATCCTAATATAGTATCTCCTGGTTTTAGGCAAGCTAACATGACAGCCGCATTAGCTTGTGCTCCTGAGTGAGGTTGGACATTAACCCATTCAGCTCCAAAAAGCTCCTTCGCGCGATCAATAGCTAGCTGTTCTACTTGATCTACAAAATAACAGCCTCCATAATATCGCTTGTTTGGAAGTCCTTCAGCGTACTTGTTGGTCAAACAAGACCCCATGGCTTCCATAACTTGATCACTCACAAAATTCTCTGAAGCAATCAATTCAATTCCTGTCACTTGACGATTTTTTTCACTATTGATAAGCGAAAATATGGCTGTGTCTCTATTCATCATTGCAATTTATGAGTAGCAAAAATAATTCAATATATGACTTAACCGAGGATGTTTTGGCATTTTCTAATTTTAGTTTTGTGGTCTATTTTATTGTTGACTTAAGAGATAGTTTACTGGGCAATAGTCGTCTGTAAAAATAAGAGCTCCAGCCTTTTCAGAATGCTCAAAACCATTGAATTCTTCCATGCTAAATCCAGGGATATTTGTTTGATGTCTCTGGTTACTTAATCTCAAGATTATATTTTGTGACCGATGACGATCTTTTAACTCATACACAGGAAACAAAGAAATATTCTTGAATTTCAAGTTTCCTGTATTAACAATACCTCTTAGAAATATTGACTTTTGACCTTCTAAACTTCCCAAAATATTTGATAGTATGGATCCATTCGGATTTAAGTTTTTGTTCATAAGATCCAAGCATTCAGAAGTCGTCATTTGATAAGGAGCTGTTAGAGGCGAGGTAAATACATCCCAGATAATCAAATCGTATGAGTTTGAATTTTTGAGCAGGAAATTCCGAGCATCTTCCACATAAATATTGACATTTTTGCTCTTTTCAAATGCAAAATGTTTCACTGACAGATCAACCAGTTTTGGATCTATTTCGACAATGTCTAATTGATCAAAACCATAGTTGGAACTGAGGTATCTTGGTAAATTGAATGCCCCTCCGCCTAAAATAAGAATCTTCTTGGGTTGCAATTCTGAAATGAGCTTGAAATACACCTGGTTGTATTCGTAAACAAGTTCGTTTGAATCCAGATATATCGCACCATTGATGTGATTATTTAATTGCAAAACCCGGGTGTTTGTGTTCTGATCTTCAAAAATTAGAATTCTGTTGTACGCGCTGTCCTCATCAATATAAGGCTTTGAAATATGATTTCCGTAGGTTTTAATATTGATGAAAATTGTGATTACAACGAGAATCAACATTGTAATAGATCCAAGCTTTCGTTTCATCAAGAAGATTGTAATTGCGTTTAGAAGTAACAGCATAGAGCAAAAGATTATCGCAACTACATGTCCGAAATTTGGGATAAGCATGAATCCAGTGAGGAATGTGCCTAGTATTGAACCCAAAGTGGAAATGGCATATATCCGTCCTGCTGTAGTTCCTGTTTGCTTAAGGTCTTTGAGCGCTATTTTTAATATATACGGGCTTGAACAACCTATGAGAAAGCCTGGTGCAAAAAATAATATTAGTATGCCAAATACGGTTTTGACTTTGAGATTAGAAATATTGTTGTGAATTAGATTTAGAATATTGTCTTTTAAAAAGCCTACCGCTGCAATACTGAATGCACAAAGCAGTAGAATCAATGCTAAGTGATCTAGTTTAGGCTTGCGGTCTGCATATTTTCCGCCTAGTAAATAACCAAAAGAAATGCTGAACAGAATGATCCCAATGAGAGAGCTCCATGTGATTAATGATGATCCGAAATAGGGGGCAATGATCCTTGCTCCGAGTAATTCGAAAGACATCAGAACGAAGCCAGTCAAAAATGCTGTAATGTACAATATCTTGTGCACAGTCAAAGGTAAATTACTTTGTAGAATTGAACAATGCAAAAGTTAAGCTTGTCGCAGTGGTTAATTCGATTTCCTTTATTTTGTAACAAAAAGGTTTTGAGTGGATCCAAACGCATATTTGTAATTTTGTTACTTGCCTTAGGTTTGTGGCATGTTTTTGCCACTATCATATATAATATCAAACCTGGAAAAATGCCATTGGTACTAAGCGGTTTGGTTTCTGATTACATGACTCCTTTTTTTCATCAAAACTGGATGCTATTTGCACCGGAGCCACCTACATATGATTTCTTTCTATTTTCTCGTTTTAAAACCAAATCTGGAAATTGGACAGAATGGCGGGATTTTGCTTCCGAGTATAGATTTGAACATTATAATAACAGATTTTCCAATGCTGGAAAATTTTATACCAGACATGAGCACCATGCACGTAATTTGGAAAAAATGGTCAAAGTCTCTGTCGATACGGGAGTATGTGATATTAAGATAAACGATTTAAGCTCAAGGGACCTTTTGGTGCTGAAATCAATAAATGATTATCATCAGAAGTTTTTATTCTTAGAAGAAATGGCACTTGATTCCTTTCAATATTCTGTAGTTGAAATGAAGAATGCAAATGTCATGAAGCGGGTTCTTATGTTTCCAAAACAAAAGATTGATTGAAAGAAAGGATTACTGCAATATTGGAAGAAAACATATTTTCTGAAAAAGTATTTTTTTTTAGAAGGGTCATTTATTTAGTTGTTCTCTGGAACAGCATTTCCTGGGGACTTGATGCATCTCAATTCTTCGGTCCTGAAAGACTTCAATTGTCCTATCCCGCATACTCCAAACTTGATATGCTGTTAAATATTCTTTGTCATTCAGATTGGCAAAGCGGATACTTAGTTGTTCT
>JALEGO010000594.1 GCA_022763165.1 Flavobacteriales bacterium | reverse complement strand
CAAGCTTTTCTGGACAAGCTCAATGTACGGATTGCTATAACATGGATTTTGATAAAGGAGACTTTCAATGCTGGAAAGGTGAAACAGCTACACAAGATTGTAGAAATAACCCTGGAACTGGTTGTCAATTTAGCAATCCATCTCCTGGATTGGACTCTTCACATATTATTATGCCTAACGGTTCCGGTTTTGATCCGGAAGTTGGAGGTACCACACTTCCAATTTCAAACCCGTTTGATCAAGGCAACTATTCAGTGCAATTGGGAAACTCAACTCCAAGTAAAGGAGCCGAAGGTCTTTCTCGATCTTTTTTAATTACTCAAAACAACTTAATCTTAACGTTAGCTTATTCGGTCGTGTTTGAAGATCCGGCAGGACACTCTCCAGAGGAAAAACCATACTTTCAAATGTTGTTGACGGATCAAAATGGAGACACTATAGGCTGTGGATCATATGTAGTTGTTGCTGGAGGTGCTATTCCAGGTTTTATTGAGTATTCTCCTGGAAAATGGTATAAGCCATGGGCACAGGTGCTGGTGCCGTTGCATCAATATAGAGGTCAAATTGTTAATATGGAAGTGAGAACCGGGGATTGTGCCTTGGGAGGCCACTTTGGTTATGCATATATAGATGCGGCTTGCGCAGACCCTACACTTACTGCTAGGATCGGTTGTGAAGGAACATGGATAAAAGCTCCAGGAGGATTACTTGATTATGCTTGGTATAATGAGGTAACTGGTCAACTTTTACAGCAAGGGTCTCAAGATTCTTTATTAGTGAATGATCCAGGCACCTATAGTTGCACTGTTATAGGAGAAAACAATTGCCCGGTGAATATGGCAATAACTGTTGACGCAGCTGATCCACTTGATGTTGTAAGCGTTACAGATCAACCTAATACTTGTTTTGGTGTTCCAGATGCCTCTATTGATATAGTTGCTAAGGATGGTTATGCTCCTTTATCTTATAGTATTGATGGCGGTCAAACATATGTGCCTTATGGAAACTTTGGTACGATTCCAGATGGCGTTTACCAAGTAATTGTAAAAGATAGCCTTGGTTGTGCTGATACAACAGACCTGAATATAATTGGTCCAACAGAGATTCAAAGTAATTTGGTGCTTACTGATGTTACTTGTCATGGAGACTGTGATGGCAAGGCCGTTGCCAACCCAAGTGGGGGAACTCCACCTTATTCTTATACGTGGACAAATACCAATGCATTAGGAAATGATGCTGATAACTTATGTCCGAATTCTTTCCAGGTCATGATCACAGACGATAACGGTTGTGTCAAACATCAGGTTTTTTCAATTAATGAGCCAGCCGAGGTTCAACTCGAAGTTTCTAAGGATACAACCATTTGTTATTCTACAACAGCTGATTTGTGGGCAAACGGTCAATTTGGTACAATCCCGTACACTTACTTTTGGGACAATGTGGCTGGTTCCAGTAACAATTCAGTGGGGCCTTTAGCGGACCAGGTGTACAATGTATACGCAGAAGACGCCAATGGATGTCGATCACCGCTCAAGAAAGTTGTAGTTCAGGTCTTGGATCCATTGCAAGTCACAGCGTTTTATGATCAAGCAATTTGTTATGGAGATAAAGCAAACATATTTGCACAAGCCCAAGGAGGCAATGGAGAATATACATATGAGTGGGGCCCAGCTATAGGACAGGGTCAATATACCAGTGTATGGCCAGAAGTAACTCAAATCTACGATGTAACTGTTACTGATAACTGTGGTACACCCCCCGCAACTGATCAAGTCACAATTACAGTTTTAGATCTTCCAGAGTTTGATCTGAGTATTTTACCTGACGAAGGATGTAAACCCTTGACAGTAAGTTTTAATTCGCTCTTGTCTTGGGGCGGAATTGACTATGTTAATATTGATTACGGAAATGGAAATTTAGAGACGATTCAGGGACCTATTGATCATGAATATACAAAAGAAGGGATATATGATGTGAGTTTGGAAATCATTGGAACTA
This sequence comes from Flavobacteriales bacterium, assembly GCA_022763165.1. Taxonomy (GTDB): domain Bacteria; phylum Bacteroidota; class Bacteroidia; order Flavobacteriales_G; family JALEGO01; genus JALEGO01. Next base: position 8,430 of record JALEGO010000594.1, on the reverse strand, counting down.
ATGGATGCTCATTGTTAGTGGATTCCAACAAGGCCATAACCGTCTGGCCAAAACCAGAGGCAGGGTTTAAATTTAAGCCGAAGGATCCAGATTTATATGATCCATTCGTGACATTCACAGATGAAAGTATTGGAGCTCTATATTGGTATTGGGATTTTGGAGATGGTGCAACAAGCAATGAGGCTAGTCCAAAGCATCTTTATCAGGATACAAATATTTATATCGTAGAGCAAATAGTGGAAAACGAATATGGGTGTACAGATTCAATGTATGCAGAGATTCCGGTGGCACCGATTTTTAACATATTCATTCCTAATGCCTTTACTCCTGATGGTAATGGAGATAATGATGAGTTTATCTTTAAAGCATATGGCATCAAAGAAGAAACTGTTCAGTTTATCATTTTCGATCGTTGGGGAGATATTGTTTATCAGGCATTTGAGCGTGATCCCTGGGATGGTTTAACACGACAAGGGGAGCTTGCCAAGCAAGATGTTTACATATGGATGCTAGATTTTACAGATGTTTTCAATAAAAAACATCAGATGCATGGCCATGTGACTTTGATTCGATAAGCCTTACAAGTTCGGTCTAAAAAAAATTAAATTAATGAAGAATATGAGGAAATTATTTTCACTAATCCTTATCACTGTTTTATTTTCCACATTCACCCAAGCCCAATCGCATTATAATTTCGAAGTTTCAATACTTGATGGTTCTGATGCCCATCAGGAGATATATGGTGCTGTAAAACTTAGAAAAAAGTCATATACAAATGTTCCCAACTATGTGCAGTTCTCAAGTAGCCATGGTTTTGATTTAAGATATATCAATACTTGGATAAAGAAGTTCACATCTGAGCCAGAGCATTTCTCATTGTCTTACTTAAGATCTGACCCTGATCAGTTGGGCTATGTTCATTATAGATATCGTCAAACTTACAAAGGCTATCCCATTGAACATGCTACGTATATAGCACACACTAAAAATGGAATTGTAAAATCTTTGAATGGTGAGTTTGTAGATCATATTCAAGCGCCTATAAATATTGTTTTAAACGAAAACCAAGCTTTGAGGGAAGCTCTAAAGCATATTGGTGCGGATGAGTACATGTGGCAAGTTCCAAATTCAGATTGGGAATTGGTTAATGTTACTGGTAACCCTAAGGCTACATATGACCCAAAAGGAGAACTAATGTTTGTTTTCCCTGAGGCTGATTTCACTAAAAATCCAAGATTAACCTACAGGTTTGACATTTATGCCACTAAACCTCTTGGTAGGTATGAAATTTATGTTGATGCAGAAGATGGTACAATCATATTCGAAAATAGCAAAATACATACTGGAGATACTCCAGGAACAGCAACTACAGCCTATAGCGGTCAGAGAAATATTATAGCAGATTCTTTTAGTGGAGGATTCAGGTTAAGAGAGGCTGGAAGAGGGAATGGTATTGAGACTTATGACTTGAATGGAACGGCTAATTATGGTTCTGCGGTTGATTTTACAGATAGTGATAATAATTGGACGACTCCATTTAGTCCTACAGAAGATCAATATGCCATGGATGCTCATTGGGGGAGTGAGATGACCTATGATTATTTAGATCAAATTCATGGGCGAAACAGTATAGATAATGCTGGATTTAAGATTATGAGTTACGTACATCATAATGTAGGCATCAACGCTTTCTGGGATGGAACAAAGATGACTTACGGTGATGGTGATGGTGGAGCAACATTTAATCCACTAACATCGATAGATGTTGCTGGACATGAAATTGCGCATGGGCTTGTAACATTCACTGCGGATTTGGTTTATCAGGATGAACCTGGTGCTCTGAACGAGTCCTTTGCGGACATAATAGGAACTTCAGTAGACTTTTTTGCAAGACCAAGTACTGCAAACTGGCAGTTGGGAGAAGAAGTTTCAACTACAGGAGGACTGATTCGAGATTTATCGGATCCTAATGTTAAAAATGATCCTGATACTTATTTCGGAACGTATTGGCATTCTGGCCCTGGTGATCATGGAGGCGTGCATACAAATAGCGGTGTCCAAAATTTCTGGTACTATTTGATGTGTAATGGCGGTACTGGAACCAACGATATTGGAGATAACTACAATGTTATCTCAATCGGTATGGCAAAAGCTGAACTTATTGCCATTCGAAATCTAACAGTTTATCTTACAGATAATTCTCAATACACAGATGCACGTTTTTACTCGATTCAAGCTGCTGAAGATATTTACGGTCCTTGTTCCTCAGAAATGGAAACTACAGGAAATGCTTGGTACGCAGTTGGTGTTGGTGGCCCTTATTCAGCGAGTGTTACATCATATTTTGAAGTAGATGTAGATTCTTCATGTGCGGCTCCTTTGGATGTTACGTTTACGAATTTAACGAATAATGGAAGTACTTTTATATGGGATTTTGGTGATGGATCAGGAACTTCTACGGCCCAAAACCCTGGTACCCACAATTATTCGGCATATGGTACATTTACCGCTGAATTGATCGCTGATGGTGGAATTTGTGGTGCAGATACTTTCCAGTACAATATCACTATTGACTCTAATCTTGCATGTAATGTGATTCTTCCAGCAAATGATACATTTCAGACTCAGATTAAATGTTTAGGAAACCTATTTGATGATGGTGGACCAAATGGCGTGTACGCCCCCAATCAAAACAGTTATGTAGTTATAAATCCCACTGGGGCGACTAGTGTAACTTTAAATTTTAATTTTTTCGATGTGGAGTTAGGTTCAGGAACTAATCCATCCAATCCGTGCGATTATGATTATTTGGAAATCTACGATGGAACCTCTACTTCGGCTCCTTTGATTGGAAGATTCTGTAATTCAAACCCTCCACCTGCAAGTGTATCTTCTACCGGTGGACCAATCATGATTTATTTTCATACGGATCCTAGTTTAAACCAGCATGGTTTTGAAATTGCTTGGAGCTGTTCTACTGTTCCCGTAGGTCCGGCAACTGCGGAATTTTCGGCAAATGCGACTACGGTTTGTCAAGGGGGATTGGTGAATTTCACGAATTTATCAACAAATTCTGGATCATTTTCATGGTCTTTTCCTGGCGGAACGCCAGCTACTTCAACGGCATACAATCCGGTAGTTCAATATAATACTCCGGGTACATATGATGTAATTTTGACATCAACGAATGCCTCAAGTAACGATACAGAAACAAAAGTCGGCTATATCACTGTGGATGCTAATGCTATTTGTGATATCATATTACAACCCAATCAGGTTATGCAAACCATGACAGGTTGCAAAGGAATATTACACGATGATGGTGGTCCAAATAATGATTACTCTGAGTTTTATGATACTTATATTACAATTGCTCCAACCAATGCAGCTCAAGTCGAGTTCTGGTTTAATGCTTTAGACATAGAAAATGGTTCAGGAGCAGATACTTCAAATCCATGTAATTATGATTACATAGAGGTATTTGATGGCAATGATCCTGTATTTTCTCCACTTTTGGGTAAATGGTGTAATTCAGATCCGCCAACTATCGGACAGATTTTTCAATCTACAGGCGGACTTATAATGGTGCACTTTCACAGTGATGATTTTACAGTTGCTCCTGGATTTGAGTTTGAATGGGAATGTATTGGCGCAGCAACTGCATTGCCAGTAGCAGAATTCACATTCTCGGAAACCAGCGTGTGTCAGGGGCAGACTATTCAGTTTACCGATAATTCTTTAAATACTACTGGTTGGAATTGGAGTTTTCCCGGTGGTACACCTGCTACATCTTCAGCTCAGAACCCTGTAATTACGTATAATACTCCAGGAACATATGGTGTTACTCTTACGGCAAGCAATGCTAATGGTAGTGATCCATTGTTTCAGCAAAATATCATTACAGTATCAAGCGGTCCACAGGCTTTTTTCAACTATACTCAACCAGGTTCTACGACTGTTTCGTTCACCGATCAATCTATTAATTCAACCAATCTTACTTGGGATTTTGGTGATTCAACAAGTAGTACAGTTCAGAATCCTTTACACACTTATGCGTCACCAGGAACCTATGAAGTTTGTTTGTATGTGGCGGATTCTAATTCGACCTGTCCACAGCATGTGTCTTGTGATAGTATCACGGTTACAACAGGGGGAGCTTTGCCTCCAGTAGCTTCAATGGGATTCTCAGATACTTTGATTTGTATGGGAGATTCAGTGAGCTTTTTCGATCAATCGGCCAACAATCCTACTAGTTGGAATTGGTCATTTCCCGGAGGAAACCCCTCAACATCGAATTTGCAGAATCCTGTAATTTACTATCCCGCTCCAGGTCTATATGATTTCACTCTTATCGTCACGAATTCGAGTGGTACGGATACCATCAGTTTTCAGGATACAATTAGTGTAGTGTCAGGAATCAGCGCTGCTTATACCGTAGCTAACACGGGATTAACACATAACTTCACCGATCAATCATCAGGTGGTTTATTCTGGTATTGGGATTTTGGTGATGGTAATTCTGATACTGTTCAGAATCCAACACATACTTATGCCACGGGTGGTGTGTATTATGTTTGCTTAACTGTGAGTAATGGTTCTTGTCCGAACGAATTGTTTTGTGATACTTTAGTCGTAGCAAATCCAGGTGGAGCACTTCCTGATGCGGACTACATGGTTTCTGAAACTACTATTTGTGAGGGAGAATCGGTCACTTTTACAGATATCAGTACAAACAATCCTTTCAGCTGGAATTGGTCGTTTCCTGGCGGTACACCAACTACATCTACGTTGCAGAATCCCACTGTAGTTTATGATAATGCGGGAAGTTACAATGTAACATTGACCGCAACGAATATCAATGGAAACGATTTTAAAAGTGTCAATGGTCAGATTACAGTATTGTCAGCCCCAAAACCAAATTGGAATTATTTCGCAAATGGTCAGGATGTTCAATTCTATGACTTTTCAACTGACGTAGATTCTATATTATGGGTGTTTGGTGATGGAAATTCCTCCACAGACCCGAATCCACTTCATACATTTATTAATCCTGGTACTTATTTTGTTTGCTTAACTGGATTCAACAATAATTGCCAATTTAAGACAGTTTGTGATTCCATGTTAATTGCCCCCGGAATGATCAATGGGCTCAATGCGATGGAGGAGTTCACCAATATCAAGGTTTATCCAAACCCAACAAAAAATACGCTGAATATTGAAGCTGATAATTTGGGTGGAGAAGCACTGCGAGTCACTCTTTTAAGTCCAATGGGAAAACTTATACTGGACAAACAAGTAGCGGGTACTGGGCAATTGTTTCATCAATTAGATATGAGCAAATATGCAAATGGACTTTATGTGCTGACCCTAAATGAAAAGGTATATAGAATAATCAAACAACAATAGTCATAATTTCATTCGCCATAGGCGGCAAGGAAATACTATTCATATGTTGATCACCAACTAAGAGGTCAAATTTTATGACCTCTATAATTTTTCCAAAATTAGAACTCGAAGTACAAATTGCGAGGCCATTTTTCTGATAATTGTCAGTTACTAAAATTTATAATATGGTTACATTTGGCATCCCATTTCGCATTTAATGAAGACTCTTCGAATATTAGCAGTAAACCTTCTTTTCATCATATCAGGAGCAATATATGCTCAGGATAGTCTTGAATTTACGATGATTTTATTGGGTGATGCTGGTGACTACAAGAAACCTGGAGCGATTTCGAATTTTGATTTAGCTCGAAAGGCAATTGTTGAACCATCTAAGACTGCCGTAGGCTTTCTTGGTGACAATATTTATCCTGCAGGCTTGGCAGATGTTTCGGATAGTATCGACAGGAGTGATGGAGAAATGAAATTGGCTAAACAACTAGATATTGCTAAGGGGCTTTGTCCGGCATATATTGTTCCAGGTAATCATGATTGGAATCATTGGTCCGCGGGAGGCAAAGATGCTGCGGTCAGAGCAGAAAGGTACATAGAATCTTATGGCGAAGATTTGTATCAAGCACCAAGTTTGGGTTGTCCTGGACCTGAAGTTCATCAGCTCAGTGAAGATGTGGTTTTTATGGCGATTGATTCTCAGTGGTGGCTTCATGAATGGAAAAAGGAGCCCAATATTCATGACAATTGTACCATAACCAGCAGAGAAGCTTTTTTGAAAGCTTTGGAAGACTCAGTTTTGAAGTATAAAGAGAAACAAATTGTCTTAGGCATGCACCACCCTGTTTATACCAAAGGTCCACATGGAGGTCGCTATACTTTTAAAGAACATATTTTCCCATTGACGATGTTCAAAAAGAACTTGTTAGTTCCTTTGCCCGTTCTAGGAAGCATAGCAATTGTTTTAAGAGCTTCTGGAGCATCTAGACAGGACATCAATCATCCTTTAAATAAAAGGCTTATGAAGGCTGTAAAACGAATTGTTCAAAGTCATGATAGAATGGTAGTAGTATCTGGTCATGAACATAGTTTGCAACATTTTTATCAGGATGGCAGGCATTTTATTGTTAGTGGGGGAGGCTGCAAACATACGCACCTTGGAAAAAGTAAAAAGCTTCTATATGGTAGAAGTTGTGTGGGTTATGCTAAATTGAAATTTTACAAAAATTCTACGTATCTTGAGTTTTACACTCAGGAATTTGGTTCGGGATCAGTTCCTATTTATACGGGTTTTTTATTTTAGGGAGTTTGCTTCGGGATCTTAAATATTTAACGGCATATGTTGTGCCGATTCTTGCTTTTTGTGCTGTTAGCCTTGGAGGCGTCTGGACCTATGCGACTGTATTGTTTTCTTTTGTTTTGATACCTGTTCTTGAGCCTGTGTTTCCTAATTCTACCAAGAATTATTCGCTTGATGAACGTGATAAAAGACTGAATAACAGACTTTTTGATTTTCTACTTTATTTGAACGTACCGATTGTCTATGCTCTTTTGCTTTATTCCACATACATTTTGCATACAAGATCGTTTGATACTTTTGAACGAATTGGGATAATCTTGTCTTTAGGAACTACCTTGGGTTCATGTGGAATAAATGTCGCCCATGAGTTAGGGCATAGAAAAGGTAAGCTTGAACAATTTTTAGCCAAGATGTTACTACTCCCAAATTTTTATTTACATTTTTTTATAGAGCACAATCAAGGGCATCACAAATATGTCTCAACTCCTGAGGATCCAGCAACAGCTAGAAAAAATGAAAGTATTTACTTTTTTTGGGCAAGGTCTGTGGTTATGGGATATTTAAGTGCTTGGGGTATTGAGAAAAAAAGACTTAAACGTGCTAAAGCAGGATTGATAAGTTGGAGAAACCAAATGCTTTGGTTTACCATTATTACTATGTGCTATATTTTGATTTTGTTCTATTTTCTGACTCCGTTTTCTGCAGCAATCATCATTGCTTCAGGTGTGGTTGGATTTCTTTTATTAGAAACGATAAACTATGTAGAGCACTATGGTTTGATGAGAAAGCGCTTGGAAAACGGAAGATATGAACCCGTGAGAGCTAAACATTCATGGAATTCAAATCATGAATTGGGAAGAATAGTTTTATATGAATTAACGCGTCATTCGGATCACCATTACCAACCTCATAAAAAGTTTCAGATTCTCGAACATCATGATGATGCTTTACAATTGCCCTTTGGTTACCCCACATCAATGCTAATGACATTGATACCTCCACTTTGGTTTTATGTGATGAACCCAAAACTAAGGTAGAGTTTGGTTAGGCTTATAGTTTAATGATGAATTGTTCTAAATCTTGACCATCCTCAAGCTTTAATTTTTTCTTAAGTCTTTGCTTCTGTTTGAGAATGGCTTGATAAGTCACATTTGACAATTCAGCGATTTCTCTATTGTCAAACTGTAATCTGATCAGGCATGCGATTCGATTGTCATTATTGGTTAGATTATCGGATATTTTCGATAAGTTCTCAATAAAATTGGGATGTACTATTTGGAACTCATTTATAAAACTCACCCAGTCATTTTTATCTCTGATCTTGTCGATGAGCTCATTAATCATCTTTGTTGTGTCTGGAGCCTTTTCAGTAATTCTTTGAAGGTTGGAAATGATTTCTTCCTGCCTCATAATGAGATCAGATGTGCTTTTCATTCTGTTTCTCAATAATTCTCTCTCTTGAATGGCCATTCTTCTTTTAAAATTTAAAACCAGTATAATAACCACTCCAAATAAAATGATACATAATGAGACGATTACTATTATCAGATTTCTCCTTTTATGATCTATTAATTCTGTTTTCGTTTTTTGAAACTCTGTTTTGAGCGACTTATGAGTGTTTGACAGAATGTCGTATTCCATTTTGCCTACGATTTCAGCTAGTTTAGTGTCGGAGTCCTTTTGATTTCTTTCTCTGAGGCATGTGGCATATTTTTGATAGTATTCAGCTGCAGACT
>JALEGO010000011.1 GCA_022763165.1 Flavobacteriales bacterium | reverse complement strand
GCCATCGGCCAAATCCAAAAGATCATTTTTTGATTCTGCCACCTTCTTATGTAGGTACTTAAGGCTGACCTTTGGTGGTATGGTAATATCTAGACAAATTTCGGAGAAATCCATTCCTCGAATGTTCATTTTTCTTTGAAACCTATTGGCCGTTGCAAGAGCATTTAAAATAAGCTTGACAGATTTGCGCTCTTTGTGTTGCTCCTTTAGTCTCTCTAAGTCTTCATCTTTTACATCTTTTGTTTTCTGAAAGTGAATTGAAATATTTGGAGGAATGCTCACTCCAATTATGAATCGGTTACTTCGAAATCCAGCTTCCTCAATAATTGGTAAGGCATCAATAATGCTTTGTGTAAAATCTTCAAATTTTTGCTTTGTACCTTTCCCAATAGATCCCAACTTTGAAAGCCCCTTTTTGATCTTTTCAACAGACTCATCCATGTCAGGCAAATCGGAAAAAGTCTTTTTGATCCGTTGTTTCAGTGAATCTTGATTGTCTGAAGCTTCAGGTTCATTAGACATTACTATTCTTCTCTGTTATTAGAAATGGTCTTATTCAAACTTGTTTTAAGTCGTGCTTTCTGTGTCAGATATATATGACCCAAACTTCCTCCAAAGGTAAAGCTTGTGATACTAATCAGTCGATTCAAGACACCAGCCATCAACGCAATTTCTGCACTTACTCCTAAAAAACTGGCGAACAAAACAAGTATGCCTTCTTTTATACCAAGATTTCCAGGAGTTACCGTAATAGGCAAAGACACGGCAATAATACTTTGAACCATAAAGACTTTCACGAATGAAATTTCAGCTCCGAAAACAACGAAAATTGTATATAGTTTTAGTGATATGACAAACAGTTTCAGCAACTGTAGGACCATGACCTCAATGTTTTTCCGATAATCTAGACTGAATACATCAAAACGATTCAATACTTTGATTGCGATACTCAATATCGGATACTTTTTAATCAAATCTGGTCTATTCTTAGCCCACTGTGTTGCATAGAACATCAACAAAATCACAAGAAGAAACCCAATGAAGAAAAGATAGATTTGTTTATTCAAACCTAAATCCCAAAAAATCAGTCCGGAGCCAAGCAAGACTATGAGACCAAGAGCTATATTACTGAACACATAAAAGCCGCCAATTGCCACAATAACATCCGTCCATGAGATCCCTATTCTCTTTTTGACCAATGTACCTTTAACAAATGAACTTCCCTGGTAAGGTAACAGCTGATTATATAAGCAAGAGACTGCAGTAATGGCACTTACTTGTAATAGAGAAATTCCCTTTTTAAAAATGGTAAATATATGATAGTGTTGCAGTGAGTGTACAATTAAGAAAATAAGATCGAAGCAAAAAAGAATTAACAGATGCCAGAGATTCAGCTTGCTAAACAAATAGAGGTGAGCTTCTACCTTATCCAATAGCAAAAGACAAACTACGAGAGTAATCGAATAGAAAATTAAGTTTTTCTGATTTTGGTTTAGGGATGAAATAAATTCATCCAACTTAGTCTTTATTATTTTTAAAAATGAACTCAAATTAAGCTTCTTGAATTGAACGATCTTCTACTTGCTCAGCGGTTAAACCGTACAAAGGAGGTGTGGCTACGTTAATCAGACCAAGGTACAAATATATCTGTCCTCTATGATGAATCTCATGTTCTGACATTAGTCTTAACCACTTCCATAAAGTGATTGGCGTTCCGCCAGGCGTAGTGGTTTTACTATTTAGTTCTTCGGTTGTCAAAAGAGACAAGATGGATATTGTTTCTTGGTGGCAACGATTCATGAAACCTATGATTTCTTCTTTAGTTGCGCCATAGTTTTGACCACAACCATTGTATCTGGAAGGTAGAAATTGGGCATTTTCAGCGTACATAAAGCGCTCGATACAAGCAATATGACGGACTAAATCTCCAAAAGTAAATTTACCTTCTTGATAGGTCCAGTCAATCTTATCTTCTGGAATAACATCAACTATTTTCAAGGTCCGAGACCTAACCTTACCATAATACTTAAGAAACGCTTGTATGTCCTGAAATTCCATAAATCTAATTGAAACAAATTACCAAATCATCTGCATTTACTAGTGCTCCCTCTTTCAAGACTAGCTTTTCTACCTCCATTTCATTTGGAGCAGTAATTGTTGTTTCCATTTTCATGGCTTCAATAACGAAAAGTGGTTCATTCTTTTTAACCGCCTGTCCTTTCTTCACAAAAACTTTAGAGAGGAGTCCTTGCAATGGTGCTCCTATCTGAAGAGGATTTTCAGGGTCTGCTTTTTCATTTTCAATTTTCTCAATCTTCAAAGAACGATCTTGGACTTCAACATTTCTAGTCTGACCATTAACTTTAAAGAATACAGTCCTATTCCCATCAGCATCTGCAGGGCCGATAGACAATAGTTTTACAATAATAGTCTTCCCAGGAGCTATTTCAATAAGAGTTTCCTCCATTAACTCCATTCCAAAAAAGAAATTCTTGGTTGGTATTCTTGAAATATCTCCGTATTCTAAATGTTTCTGATAGGCCTCTTCCCAAACTTTTGGATAGAGTTTATATGAAAGAAAATCTGTCAAAACAATTTCCCTCCCAAAGCCTTTTTGATATTTCCTTTTGAATTTGGGGAACTCCAAGTCAAAGTCTATGGGCTCTAGATGAGCGTTTGGCCTATTTTTATAAGGCTTTTTATCCTTCAGGATAATCTTTTGTAATTTCTTAGGAAACCCTTCGTGAGGTTGTCCCAAATCGCCTTTAAAGAACGATTGTACAGACTCCGGAAAAGAAATGGTATCTCCCTTTTCTAAAACATCCTCTACAGTTAAGTCATTCGAAACTAAAAACTGAGCCATGTCACCCACGACTTTCGAGCTTGGAGTTACTTTCACGATTCCTCCAAACAGATCATTGACTTCCTTGTATCTTTTCTTAATCAGTTCAAACTTATCTTCTAGGCCCAGTGCCTTTGCCTGGGGTCTAAGATTTGAATATTGTCCACCAGGAATTTCATGATGAAAAACCTCGGCCGTACTGGCCAAAAGACCAGATTCAAAGGGATAATAATATGTTCTTACAGCTTCCCAGTAATTTGAAAACTCATTCAATTTTTGGGAATCAAATTGATTTTCTCTTTTATGGAATTTCATCATCTCCACAATGGAGTTGAAATTGGGTTGAGATGTTAAGCCTGATAGACCTCCAAGTGCCACATCAACAACATCAACTCCTGCTTCAATTGCCTTCAAATAAGTTGCTGGCTGTAAGGAAGATGTATCATGTGTATGCAAGTGAATTGGAATCTTAACTTTATCCTTTAAAGCGGATACCAATTCGTAAGCTGCCATTGGCTTTAACAAGCCAGCCATATCTTTAATGGCGAGTATGTGCGCTCCGGCATTTTCTATGTCTTTGGCCAAATCCAAATAGTACTTCAAATTGAATTTGGTTTTTGACTTATCAAGAATGTCACCTGTGTAGCATAATGAAACTTCTGCAAGACCCTTTGTTCTTTTTCGAACATATTTAATGCTCGGCTCCATTGCTTTCATCCAGTTCAGTGAATCGAATATTCTGAATATATCGATGCCGGTTTCCCAGGCCTTTACAACAAATGATTCTATGAGATTATCCGGATAGGCCGTATAACCAACAGCATTCGAGCCTCTAAGGAGCATTTGTAAAAGAATATTTGGCATGGCTTCTCTTAGCTGGGCAAGCCTATTCCATGGATTCTCATGTAAGAAGCGTAAGCACACATCGAATGTCGCTCCTCCCCAGACTTCCATACTAAATACATTTGGGTGGTTTTTTGCAAAGCTCTCAGCAACTTTAAGCATATCGTAGGTACGCATTCTAGTAGCCAGCAAACTTTGATGAGCATCACGCATTGTCGTATCCGTGTAGTGAATTTTCTTTTCTTTTTTCAACCATTTAGAAAATTCATCCGGTCCAAGCTTGGTCAATAGATCCTTTGTTCCTTTGGGGTGTTTACCGTATACGTCAAAATCCGGAACCTCGGGTTTTGGAAAAGTCTTGTTTTTATCAAAGATTTTCACATCTGGATTACCATTGACAACGGTATCACCTAGATATTTCACTATTTTAGTTGCTCTATCTAAACTTTGTTTAAACTCAAAGAGTTCAGGATGATCTTGAATGAAGTTTACTGTTGCCTTACCAGACCTGAACGTTTCATGCCCCATGATGTTCTCAACAAACTTGATGTTTGTCTTAACGCCTCTAAGTCTAAATTCCCTAAGTGCTCTTGACATCCTTCTAGTAGCGCCATCCAGAGTTCTTGAGAACGAGGAAACCTTTACCAAAAGGGAGTCAAAAAATGGACTTACGCGAACACCTTGGTACAAACTACCCGCGTCCAGTCGAATCCCAAAACCAGCAGCACTTCTGTACGTTGTAATCACGCCATAATCCGGTTTGAAATCATTTTCAGGATCTTCGGTTGTAATTCTGCACTGAATAGCAACACCTTTAACTTTTACTGTTTCTTGACTAAATCCTCCCGGCTGATCTGTAATTTTCCTACCAGAAGCCAGAAATATTTGAGATTTAATAAGATCGATACCTGTTACCATTTCAGTAACAGTATGTTCTACTTGAATCCTTGGATTAACCTCAATAAAATATACTTTTCCCTTCTGATCAACCAAAAATTCAACCGTTCCAACGTTGTTGTAGTTAACTTTTCGAGCAATTCTTAATGCGTAATCGTACAGTTGATCTTTTATCTTTTGGTCAAGACCAATTGCTGGAGCGACTTCAACCACTTTCTGGAACCTTCTTTGAACCGAACAGTCCCTTTCAAACAAATGAACCACATTTCCATGATTATCCGCAGCGATTTGAATTTCAATATGTTTAGGATTCTCTACAAATTTCTCCAAGAAGACGGTATCATCACCAAATGCATTCTTTGCTTCTCTTCTGGCCTCTGGAAAAACCTTTTCAAGTGTTTCGGTATTTCGAACAACTCTCATTCCCCTTCCTCCTCCACCTGCTGCTGCTTTGAGCATTACAGGGTAACCAATTCGTTTTGCTTCTTCCAAAGCAACCTTAATTGTTGTTAGGGATTTGTTGCTGCTTTCGATAATAGGAACATCTTGTGATTTGGCAACTTTTTTAGCAGCTATTTTATCACCCAAAGCCTCCATTACCTCAGGCTCAGGACCTATGAAAGTTATTTTATTATTCTTACATTTTCTAGCAAATTCAGCATTTTCAGACAGGAATCCATACCCGGGGTGGATAGCATCAACGTTCTTTAATTTCGCTAGGTTGATTATTTCATCAATATTTAAATATGGCTTCAGCGGTTCATCGTCTCTACCAATTTGATACGATTCATCTGCTTTATATCTATGTTGTGAATAGCGATCTTCATAGGTATATATACCAACGGTTCTGATCCCCAATTCATTACAAGCTCTAAATACTCTAATAGCAATTTCACCCCTATTCGCGACAAGGATCTTCTTGAATTTCAAATTCTTCATTACTTACTTATGAAAGAAAATAACAGTTATGAGATGCTTAGTTGTTAAGCATAACAGGCATCACCAACATCAAAAGATCTTCGTCTTTATCGTCCGCCTCACTAGGAAGTAAAATACCAGCTCGGTTGGGTGCAGACATTTCGATATTGACATTATCTGTCTGAAGGTTTTGAAGCATCTCCAATAAAAATCTTGAATTAAAACCTATTTCCATGTCTTCTCCTTCATATTGACATGTCAAACGTTCTTTTGCTTCGTTTTGAAAATCTAAATCCTCAGCAGAGATGTTCAATTCACTTCCAGCCACCTTCAACCTCACTTGATGCGTGGTTTTATTAGAAAAAACAGACACCCTTTTGATGCTGTTTAACAAAGACTGCCTGTCTATTGTTAGCTTATTTGGATTCTCCTTAGGAATAACAGCATCGTAATTTGGATATTTACCTTCAATCAATCTGCAGATGAGCGTCATGTTATCGAATGCAAAGTGAACATTTGTGTTGTTATATGTAACAGTTACTTTTTCATCATTCGTAGAAAGGATACCTTTTAAAAGATTCAAAGGTTTCTTTGGAATGATAATGCTGGCTGCTTTAGAAGACTTAGTATCAGATCTCTTGCATTTTACCAATTTGTGTGCATCAGTTGCCACAAATGTCAAATCAGACTCGCCAAGCTCAAACAATACACCGGACATCACAGGTCGTAATTCATCATTTCCCGCTGCAAAGAGTGTTTTATGAATAGCACCTTGTAAGACTCCTGCCTCAATATCCATTGTTGAAGTGTCCTCTAACTCAGGTAACTTTGGAAACTCTTGGCCGTTTTGTCCTGCCAATTTATATTTTCCACTGTCAGAGGAAATCTCAATTCCAAAAGTTTTATCGTCAATATCAAAATTTAAGGGCTGCTCAGGAAAAGTTTTTAAAGTATCCAAAAGCAGTCTCGCAGGGATAGCTACACTTCCTTCACCATCAACCTTTTCTGGAGTCAAGGTGGAAGTCATGGTCGTTTCTAAATCAGAAGCCGATAATTCTAAACTATCTCCTTCAAATTTAAACAGAAAATGATCCAAAATAGGTAGCGTATTACTGTTGCTTAACACTCCGCTAATCCCTTGTAATTGTTTCAGCAAAGCCGAACTTGAAACAATAAATTTCATTCAATTCAATTTAGATTGCAAAGATAGTTCAATCATAAGGCTTACAGAAGTCTTGTAAAAAACCTTTTGTCCAAACTTATTAACAGTTGTTGATAAGTGGCTTTTTAGATCTCTTTTGATCGAGGCAAGGACCGTTCTATTAATTGAATAGTTTCTTTGTTTGAAGGCCTGGGGGCATCTGAATCGATAAGATTTCCATTCTCATCAATTAAAATGAATCTTGGAATGGAAGAAATAGCATATTTCTTAATAATATCACCTCCCCAATTGCCGCCACACCATAGCTGAATGCCCCTCATTTGTTGATCCGTAACAAATTTTTGCCATTTTGATCTTCTCTTATCAATTGAGATACTTACAAATTTGACATTCTCATCTTTAAATTGTTCCTGCAACTGTTCTAGCGCAGGAATTTCAGCAACACAAGGCTTGCACCAAGTTGCCCATATGTCAATATACACCAAATTCCCTCTCAATTCTTCAAGGTCAATCTCTTCATCATGAATATTTTTATATGCAAAAGGCTTAGCCTTCATGCCAGCTTTGGTTTCTTTAAATATTTGAAATTTTTTCGTTAGCCGTTCTTTGTAACGATTGTCATTTGATGCACTGAGGAAGTTATCATAGATATATTGTACACTATCGGGTTTGTAATTATTTAGGGCTATTTCGGTCAAACGAAATAACAACATCGTTTTTGCTACAGTATCCTGTACATTATTTTTTATGAAGTCCGCTTCGCTATTTAGATGTTTAATTCCAGCCTGTTTCCCATGTACCTTTTGAACTTGATCTGAAATATAGTTTAAGGCGCTGTAGGCATAATAGGGAATATTGTACAAATAGCCATCCGCAAATGAGTATCCTTCAAGAGATCTAAAAAAAGATGCTGAATCAATGTCTGGGTCTTTTTTAAAAAGCCTTCGATAGAACATAGGATAATTCGTTTTTAGCTCATACTCAAATTTGTCGATTCTGGCATGTTCCACTTGGTCAAACAATACATGCCCCTTCATTGAAAGTTCATTCAAATTTGCAGTCTGAACCATAATAATGGAGTCCAGTCGATTTAGAAAGTTTACGCTATCTATTTCCCACAATTTCAACGAAAAAGACAAAATGGTATTCTCTAATATAGTCTTATTGTACACTCCTAAATCTCCATAAAACTTTGTTGAATCTAGGACACTTGGATCTAAAGCTATAGAAAGGTTTTCATTCGGTTCAATGTATAGTTGAACACTCTTGTTTCCAAAATGAAGTGTATAATAAGTAGGTTCATTTATTTCCAAATCCAGTTGAAACGAGTCGGCAGTCATGGAAATTGTGTCCTCTACATTGAAATTTTTCAGAACAAAGAAATCATCTTCATAATTCGATACTTTTCCACTTATTCGGGTAACACTTTCATTCTCAGTAGCACATGTACTGAGCATAAGTATTGTGAAAAAACCTAATAGATACCTCATTTAAAATAATTGATGGTCTGCGTAATTGGGTCAAATGTTTGATATTGAACAACCACAAAGTCTTTATCATTCAAAAGTCCATACATTCTATCCATATCATGAGGAAAAGGTACTCCTTCCGCATTATTTGCCCCTTTATTATTGGGTTTCAAATAAGTACTTATTGACTGTTCTCCATTCTGATCTATAACTTTAAAGGTGTATAATGGTACAGATGATTTAACAGAATCAATGAATTCAGGCTCTTTTGTCTCCTCAAATCCCTCATAGTTTATATTCTGGAAAAGCCTCAAATACAATCGAACCTTGCCGGTATCAAATTCTTGTAAGGCAGCATTGTAATCTTTCAATAGAATATCACCACCAACCATTTCAATCAAAAATGAATTTTCAGGAGTCTTGTGATCTGTTACTTCGAGCCTTTTGATATCTTTTGGTTGTGATCTAAAAATACTACGTGCTCGCCATTCATTGACATTTGCATTAAATCGTGGTGTCAGGTAACCCCTAAATCCTTCAAGATGAGTCAGGAATGGAACAGAAGATCCCTC
>JALEGO010000593.1 GCA_022763165.1 Flavobacteriales bacterium | reverse complement strand
GGTTTCAGCCATAGATTCTCTAGTAGATCGACATGATGTAATTGTGTATGATTCTGAATCTCATGCTTGCATTCTTGATGGAATGAGAATGCATATGGGGAAAAGATTCGTTTATCCTCATAACGACATTGAAAAATTAGAATCTGCTTTAGAAAGAGCCACTAAATTGGTTGAAAAAAGCAATGGCGGAATCTTAGTGATCACCGAAGGTGTTTTTGGAATGGCAGGTGATCAAGGAAAACTAAAAGAGATTGTTGCCTTAAAAGAAAAGTATGATTTCAAACTTTTTGTTGACGATGCTCACGGTATAGGGGTTCTTGGAGAAACGGGAGCAGGAACGGGCGAAGAGCAAGGCGTACAAGATGGTATTGATGTATATTTCGGAACTTTTGCGAAGGCTTTTTCAAGCATCGGAGGTTTTATAGCAAGTACAACTGACATCGTTGATTATTTGAGATACAATATGAGGTCACAGATATTCGCCAAGTCTTTGCCTACTGCATTGGTAGTAAGTAATCAAAAAAGATTTGACCTTTTCAAAAATGATCCTAGCCATAAAAATAATCTTTGGACTGTTGTTAATGCACTTCAGACCGGGCTTAAAGAGGCTGGTTTTAATCTTGGAGAAACGAATTCCTGTGTCACACCAGTTTATCTGCACGGTGCGTTGGGAGAGGCAACTAATCTAGTAATTGATATTAGAGAACGATTTGGCATTTTCTGCTCGATTGTTGTTTATCCTGTGATACCTAAAGGTGAAATTCTGATTAGACTCATTCCTACAGCGGCTCACACATTAAATGATGTCGATTACACGGTCGAAACATTTAAGAAAGTTTCTAAAGGCCTTAAAGAAGGAGTATATGACAAGCCTATGGCTGCACTTTTGCACGAACAAATGGCTTAAATTCTAATTAGATGAATAAAAGGGTAATTGCTTTTGTACTCATCGGAACAATTGCCCTTATTATTGGTTCTTTTTACTGTCAGAAGATTGTGCTTCCGAATGCCGATTTAGGTCGGCATTTGAAAAATGGGGAACTGTTTTCCGAGTTTGGCAGAATCATATCTACAAATTTCTATTCCTATACAGAACCAGAGTTTGACACTCCAAATCACCATTGGGGATCCGGAGTGGTTTTTTATCACATAGAACGATTATTTGGGTTCAAGGGTTTATCTATTTTCTTTATATTCATTAATGTTTTGGCTTGGTTATTTTGCTTTCTGGCCGCGAAAGAAAAGTCTAACTACTGGATTCCTTTGATCTTATCGGTAACTGTCTTGCCGCTCCTCTCCTATCGTATTGAAATTCGACCAGAATCGTTCAGCTACTTTTTCATAGGACTAAACCTATGGCTGCTTGCCTTATTCCAAAATGGAAAGATTTCATTCTCAAAACTCATCGTTATCCTATTAATCAACCAGTTAATTTGGGTCAACCTACATGTTCTATTTGCCTTTGGATTCTTAATAACTGGCTTTTTGCTGGTCAATGAATTTTTTAACAAAGGAGAAAACTTCAAGAAATACTTGTACTTAACAATTTCTCAAATAATCATATCTCTAATTAACCCAAGTTTTGTCAATGGTTTAATTGAACCTTTTATCATTTTTAAGGAATATGGTTATATGGTAGCTGAGAACCAATCTGTGTTCTTTATGCAAGACCGTTACCCAAAAGAGCCCATATACGTTATTTTTGAAATATGTATTGCAATATCAGTTTTGATCTCTTTGTTTCATATCAAAAAGTTGGGATTTAAAGATATTGGCAGTAAAATCGCCTTTTTGGTAATTTCCCTTCTTGCTTTTAAGACTATACGGTCAATTCAACTGTGGAGCTACTTTTTCTTGTTTTTTGTAAGTGGACAATTATACATTTTAATAACTCCTAAGCATACTAAGAAAATGTGGATTGCAGCAGTGATCATTTTTATAGCTATCGGCATTTCGTACAAGATGATAGATTCTCCTTACATACCGAAGCGAAATCTAAAAGAGAGCATGGCAAGTATTGGTTTATACAAAAACACTCATGAATCTGCAAAGTTCTTCAAAAATTCAGGCATCTCAGGGAGAATATTTAACAACTATGACATCGGAGGCTATTTAATCTACCATTTGTTCCCAAAAAACAAAGTCTTCGTGGACAATAGACCAGAAGCATATAGTGTTGACTTTTTCAAAGACATCTATGAGCCGATGCAAAGTGATGAATCTTTTTGGGATTCCATATCCACTCAATACAATTTCAACTCTATTTTCTTTTATCGACATGACAATACTGAACATGCTCAACCTTTTCTAATTCGGAGAATTCAGGATCCGGAATGGATTCCAGTATTTGTTGATGGTTTTAACATTATTCTGGTAAAAAATAATGATCAAAACAAAAGGATCATTGAGAAATATGCACTTCCCGAGGAAATGTTTAAAGTTGTACCTGGAAGTTAATCAGCCTGAAATAAACTAATTATTTAAGTTTTGATTTTGTGTGCCCAATAATGAGATCTAAAGAATTATCCTCAGGGTTCATTTTTTTCCATATATCAAAATAATCCGAAGCATTTTTCCAGTCATTGATTTTTCTGTAAGCTTGAGCTATTTTAGCATAAACAAATGAATCCGTTTGACCATTATCTATGCTTTTCTTATATAATTGAATAGCTTGATCATAGTTTCCATTTGAATATTTCTTTTTACCTAAATCATAAAAATAATCAGCTCTATTTTCGAGCTCATCAATATTTACTTTCTCTTGATCAGAAATAGAGATGTTTTCCCAATCTTCTGGATTAAAAAGACTATCAGTGAAGTATTCAGGGTTGTAAGCAATTCTTTCGTAAGCCAACAGACTAATTTGATGAGCAATTTTAGATTTTTCCAGATTGTCTGTAGAACTATTGTATATCGACTTCAAGGAATCTAATTTGGAACTTAGCACAATTGCTTTTTTATGAGCTTGAGGCGAACCTTGAAGGACTTGGCCGACCGAATTAAAACTAAGCAAAATAAGAAATATAATAAATGACTTGTTTAT
>JALEGO010000592.1 GCA_022763165.1 Flavobacteriales bacterium | reverse complement strand
TAGACAATGGTAGCTTCGAACGTGAAGTCCTCATTGACCAATCCATGCCAAGAGGAAGGACATTATCACAAAATGATATTAATCAGATACAGTGCTGGGTGGATAATGGATACCCAGAGAATTGATTTGCGTTCTTAAGGAGATTATTGAATCTGTAGTTTTTCCTGAAGTTTTATTTGTTCAGTATTCAAAGAAATGATGTAAACACCTTTGGATAAGCTCAAATTTCTCAGATTCATTTGGACTTTTGCCCGATCTTCATGAAATAATAGATTTTTACTAAAAATGAGGTTCCCTAAAAGGTCATGAATTTTCAATAAAGCTGGTTTTTCCTTGAAACCTTGGATGTTAATGTTAAGGTTTAGTGTGTTATTTGGATTTGGGTAAATCGAAAAACTCTGGTCGTTTGAAATATCTGAATTGGGATGCTCATCCCATTTAAAAGAGTTGGACGATGTTACTTGACAAGTTGCTCCATACGAGATTACTCCTCCTCCTACATGTGCTCTTACTCTGACATCGTATGTAGTATTCAATTGAACGTTTGGCAGCCACGTTAGCCGAAACCCTCTATATGAACTGCCACTATTGATGGTTTCATCTACACCTAGACCAGCATTCTGTATATTCCAATCGTAGCTAGTGGCTCCAACGATTTCATCACAGTAAATTACTTCGGACATAGCCGACACGGTAATTCCACAATCACTTGTTTGAACATTGGTTGTTGGATGCGCATTGGCTAAGGGAGTTGATACCGTGCAAACATTCCCGTAATCCCCCCAAACTCCTCCAACTTGAGCTTTTACTTGTACGTCATAATTTGATCCTAACTGTGAACCAGGGACCCAGGATAACTTGAATCCTGTGTAACTGCTTCCTGTTTGAGTAGTGTAGTTAATACCTTGACCCGCATTTACGATATTCCATTCATAATCAGTCGCTCCTGAAACGGGGTTGCAATTTATTGTTTCACCAAAAGTACTTATGGTGGATCCGCAATATGCAGTTGATACTTCAGTTGTAGGTATGCTGGTACTAGAAGGAGTTGTAACCACACAAATGTTTCCGTAATCTCCCCAGGTTCCACCTATAAAAGCCTTTATTCTTACATTATATGATGCACCCAGCTGAATTCCAGGTACCCAGGAAAGTCGGTAGCCGTTATAAGCATTTCCTATTTGTCCTGTAAAGTTGATTCCTAGTCCGCTATTTTCAATATTCCATTCATAGTTGGTTGCCCCTTGAATAGCTTCGCAATAAATAACTTCAGTAATATCGGATAAAGTTATACCACAATCGCTTGAAATCAATTCCGGTTCGGGAATACTTGACAATGGTGGAGTGGTTACGACACATGTATTTCCGTAATCACCCCATGAACCATTCACAAATGGTCTTATTCTAATATTGTAATCGGAATTGAACTGAATCCCAGGAACCCAACTTAAACGCCAGCCATTATAAGCACTACCTATAGTGCCAGTATAGTTAAGACCTTGACTAACATTAACAATATTCCATTCATAGTTTGTAGCACCCGAGACAACATCACAGTAGATCACATCTGAAAGCTCAGATAGAGTAGAGCCACAATCTGAAGAAGTGAGCTGAGTCGATGGATTTGCAGGAGCTGAATAATCAACCATTCGCACTGCGTATTCCTCGATTTCGCCTAAGGTAAGATCTTGACATGGAGATGTGATTGCAAAAGGATGAAAATCTGACATTACTCTTAAACGGAGATAAGTATTCAAAGTAGGTGATGATGGAGTGGTAAATGTTCCTGTATGCGATGTTCCGGATGCACCAGAAAAAACTTCTTCTCCAGCATCTGTAAAATCACCGTTATCGTTGTAGTCAATGTAAACTTTTACTACTTCACTGTTTCCTAAATGTGAAATGTCGATTGTGTATTGGGTGTTGACAGCTAGGTTTGTTGTGTGCAAACAACTGAAATCTGAAATATTGGAACCATTATCATTAATGGTTGAATTTACATTTAGGTCATTAATTTTGAAATTACTTATTCCTACTACGGTGCTTGGCCCTGTTACGGTTGGGTTGCAATTGGCTGCTGTAACCGAAGTCGTTGGCGCTACGCAGCCTTGAGAATAGATTAGGCCTGATCTCAAAGTTTGTATTGCGGTTCTCATCCTCTCTTTTTGTCCTGAGGTGAATGAAGTTAAGCACGTTTGAGAAGCGTAGCCCATATAGTTCTTGGCAACCTCAATGATATCTCCAGAATCACAAGTGTTTGCTCCAGAGGTACAAGTTGTCGTCCTTTGATGTTTTTTAGTGTCACTTACACAATCCCCTGAGGTGCCACAAACAGCATCTGTAGGACATTGATCTGCTATTCCATCATCGTTTGCATCATCACCTTGAAAAGTGTGATATAGATTAAAAGCATGGCCCAATTCATGAACAAGTGTTTTGTTTAAGTTGGTATTGGATTTGAGATTAAAACCAATGGTTCCTCCAGGATCATATCCAAAAGCATTGTATACAACTACAGTACCATCAACGGTTGAACTTGAACCAGGAAAATATGCATAGCCTTGTGTGCCAGAAGTAGCATCATTATTGTCAATTTCGCTTACTACCCAAATATTATAGTATGCATTCGTAGGCCAACGGCTCAGGTCCTTTACACTTACTTCCGTAGCGCCTAGACCATCAGAGATGTTACCATCAATTCCTTCTGTTGCGTAATTAGAAACTGAGGTGCCGTCAATTCTAACTATTCCATTTGTTGCGTTACAATACGGATCTCTTTTTGCCAAGCAAAACCTTATTCTTGTATCAACGCTTCCTCCAAAAGAATTTCTAAAACTACTAGATAGGTGATCAATGGCACTTATGATTTGAGCATCAGAAATGTTAGTTCCTGTGCCCACTGCCTCACCCAAATGTACAACATGGACTACCACTGGAATAGTGATGACACTGTTGTTGGCGATTTTTAGATTGTTACTTGCTAACTCTTTTTGAAGTCGATTTTCATTCATATTAGTTAGGAGCGAATAGATTGAATCCTGAAGTAGCTCCTTATGTCTCAAATCGGAATAACATACTTGACCTTGACTAAATGATGTCAAAGCCTTTAGAATGATCAATCCAATGATAACAGTAGCTCGCATAATATGATTGTTGTTTGATCTTATACGCAGTCAAATCACATTTGTTGGTGGTATTAAACACCTAATTGCAACCTTAACAAAAACTTAACAGTCTCTTAGTTATTTTGAAGTATTTAAGGCGTTGTGCCAAGTCCTCTCTATTGGCAAAATCTTCAATGGATTAGGCCTAATTAGGCAAGTTCGTAATCCACCTATTTATTCTTCGAGATATTTTAGTAATAATACTTGGCTCTCTTTTATAGGGAAAAGCTTTCAAGTCCATTTTTGGTACGAACATCTCTCCTTTATTGCTAAAAAACTGGTAAACTGGATAGGACAAAAAACTCAACAATGCCCACAGAAAATTGCTTGTTGGAGGAGACCATTCTTGAATAGGAGCGTCAAAACCAATTACTTCAAAGTTTTTTTCATTGACTCCAAACCAATGCATGGTGTTTTTAAGTGTGCTTTTTTCTGGAATATCAGATGATTTAATATGTTCTAAGAGCAAAATATCAAGAGCAATAGCATCTCTGGAAAAATAAAATCGTTTCGGATGTATAGGTTCTTTTGATCCCATTACACCTAATATGCCGTCTGGAATATTGTCATAAGCTTCGATGATATTGTAATGTGGTGGGAAATCATCCAAAAGCATATTAGTGGTAGTAGCTCTATCAACAATCCGGTCAATAAAAACAAATTCATCTGTGAGTCCTGTCATCCATTCCAAGTTGTTGATTGATAGCAGTCCCATTTCTATCGGATGGCTGCGTAGTTTGCTGAAGTTGATTCGGAAATCTGCATTTTTCCAAGTTGAGGACACGGTGTAATTTCCAATTCCTCTACTGAAACTGTGTTTGACTAAATCCTTTGAGGCATTTATAACTTCGTAATAATCAG